>CADBQV010000075.1 GCA_902796895.1 uncultured Erysipelotrichaceae bacterium
TAATTCATTATCTGTCATATCAGTATTAGTCTTTAATTCTATACAACCAATTGGAGTTGCTGAATCTTTTAAACATATTGCATAACAATATGGATGATGGTCTAAAAAATGACTTATTATAATTAAACTATCATTTATTGATTTATGTGGTGGCCAGCCTGCAATAGGTCCTACATCAGGATCTTTTGCATATTTAAACATATAAGGTGCATCCTCATATCTCCATTTTCTTAATTCTAATCTTTCTGTATATATACGTGTTTTTCTAATATCATCTTGCATACTATCACACCATTTATTCCATTTTAAATCATATTCTGATTCACAAACAATATAATTTAATAAATCATATGGTGAATTAATATTTCTTTTCTCACATTCATTTATACAATTATAATACATTTCCCAATCCCATTCTTCTTTTTCTATTTCAAATGGAACTTTATCTAAACCATTTTTTATTGCTACAATAACTCTTGTATGACCATCTACTATTACAAATTCTCCATTTAAATATTTTAATGGAATAGGTTTGAAATTAGATAAATCATCTTTATTAAACCATTTATTAATTTCCTCTATTTTTTTACTAGAAATATATAATTGACTTGGCTTTATATCTTTTAATGTTAATTTATTTAATAAATCTTTTATATAATCTTCTTTTTTTAATAAACATAAATCGATTATTTTCTTTTCTTGATCCCAAGGCCTAATCATTTCTTCTTTTTCAAAAAATTTAAAATTAAAATGCTCTGCTAATTTTTTTGATTTAATATTATCAGGATAATAACCATATCTAAAATCTTTAGCATATAATTTATTAAAAGCTAAATCTAATAATAATGATAATATTTCTTTTCCATATCCTTTATGCTGATATTTTTCACCAATACAAATACCACATTCTTCCCATCTATTAGGTTCATATTCTTTAATACCACATAAGCCAATAGCTAAATCTGTATCCTTTAGGGCAACAAAATAAGCATAATGGTCTTTTTGAAAGATAATACTTCTATTTAACCTTTCTTTAGCATCTTCAATTGTTTTTGTAGGAGTATATAACATCCATTTATATACTTCTATATCACCCCAAACATTTAAAAGCATAGATTCATAATCTTTTTCTTTTGCTTTTCTTAAAATTATATTTTTACCAATTAATAAATCATACATAATATCACGTCCAATTACATATATTTTATATTATTTAGCATAAGAAAAAAAGAGCAATTTCATACTTGAAATCGCTCAATTTTAATTATTCAATTATCGTTGTTGCATAACGCGCAATATGACCATAATCTGTGCTACCCTTTACAATATCTAAATGCTCATAATTATAAATAGTTTTTAAATTTATACAATCTTCAAATGCTGGTGTTGGCGTTTGTGCTACTGTATTTATGACATATATTGAAATTTCAGATAAATTCTTACATGATGCGAAAGCACCTTGTTCAATTGTAGTAACATTTGGCAATTTTACAGTTTCTAATCCTGAATAACCAAAGAATGCAAATGAATTAATCTTTGTTATGTCATTTGGTGTTTCTAAATCCTTAAGTAATTTATAGCTTGAACCATCCTTATAATAGAATTTATTTGCATTCTTAAGTGGGTTAGCTGTTTGATTAGGGAATGTTATATTTAACCAAGATTTAATATCTGAATTATAATATATTTCATCAACTGAATTAATATAGAATGATGAATTACCAAATGATTGAACCTTAGATCCTATTTCTAGATAATCTAAGTTAATATCACCAATAAACGCATCAATTCCAATAGATGTAATATTATTACTAATTGTTACTCTCTTTAGTGATTTAACATTTTTAAATGCACTAAACATTATATTTGAGCTTCCTCTAATTACAACCTCACTAAATGTATTTGGAATATAGAATGTATAAGAATTACTTGGTGATGACATTTGGATTGCTTTATAAGAATTATAATATTCTTCTTCACCAAAGGCATAACCAAATAAGCTTTCTTTTGTTTCGTTATCTCCATTATTTCCAACGAAATTAATGCTTAGATATTCTAAATTATATAATCCTGCAAGTGCACCATAAGATACATTTTTAACATTATCAGATATAACTAAACGTTTTATAGGTAAACCTGATAAATTATATGGATTTAATTTATATTTATTTAATTCTAATGTTTGACTTACTTGCTTTGTTATACCATCTTGTTCATATGTTAATAATTTAGCATATGTATTAGGGTTAGAATATAAATTATCATATTCAATATTAAAATAATCATCTAATGAACCAATATATTTAACATATGATAATTTATTACAACCATAAAAGGCATCACGACCAAATTTTTTAATATTGTTATCATATGTAATTGATGTTATATCTTTATTTAAAAATGCTTCATCAGCAATTTCATTAATATAATAATCCTTACCATATATTTCATAGCTATTTGCAAAATAGATTTTATTACTATTTCCTAAATATTTTATTAATTTAATTGTATATGGTGCTTCTTTTGACAATTCATATTCAAAATCCTCATATGGTGTATAACATGATATTGTATGTGTTGATGTTTCCATTAATACATCGTCAGTTCCATCATTTAGGTTATATACAATATTACATATTGCATAATATGAATGACAGGTTTCAATATTATTTGTTATTTTAACATTACCAATTAATTCAGATGATGTTGTATAATCTAATTCTTTTATTGCCTTAGGTATTTTATCATTAGCCGCATCAAATAATTTAATAGTTTGTGATTTTATTGTCTTATCCTTATCAGATATAGCATATTGAATATTTACATAATCAACATCAGCATTTAAATTTAAAATTACCTCAGGCTTTACTTTAGCCTTAGTTTTAGTAGTTTTTTCAAAGCTTCTATAAATTATTCCATATCCATCATCTAAATCATAATGATAATTAACACAGACATTAAATGATTTATCTGATAATAAATTAGTAAATATACCTTCACTATTATTACCACTATTTACATCTAATATATTCTCACCGTCTTTAAGTAATACTTCATCTATTACACATACATTACTAATATCTGTATATCTAAATAGATAATTAATTGATACAGTTGAATTAGTAAAAATTAAACCATTAACAATTGGCGCTCTTTTTTCTCCATTTTGATCATCAATTATATCATCAGTTCTTGATATACTAATTATTTCAGTATTTGTATCAGTAGTAATACTTGATGCAGGATGTTCATTTGCGGTTGTTTTTTTAGGTATTGCCACATTATCGCCATCTCCTGCCATTCCTACTGTAGCTTCTGATTCACGTCCTATCATAGACGCAAAAGGAATCGCAATTGATATAGCGATTAATATAATCGATGCAATTATAATGATGATTATATGCTGCTTTTTCATATACGATTCCTCCTTAATACTTAATTATAACACAAAACTAATCTAAATACTCAATAAAACCTGATTTAAAACCAAATTCATAAGCATCATTTAATCTTGTCTTATTCTTACTATTCAATTGTAAATCACTAAATTTGAATGCTTCAAGCGTTGCTTTAAATAAATCATCCTTAGACATTTTGCCTTGGATTTTAAGTATTTGACGCATTGCTGATGCTAATTCTTCTTTAGCTATATTATTAATATCAA
>CADBQV010000076.1 GCA_902796895.1 uncultured Erysipelotrichaceae bacterium
GGTTCATATCAAAATTCTATGAATGGTAAGGGGGGAGTTCATCATTGTATGCTACCTGAAGAAAAAGATGTTATCATCTATAATAAATATGGTGTTGATCTAGGTAAAGTAAGAAAAGAATTACAGACTATTGAAGATATTTATAATATATTAAATATAAAGCATTAAAATAATAATATCTCTAAATTAGAATAACATCTATTTTAGAGATATTTTTTTATTATATATAAATTTATTATTATATGATATAATAATATTAATAATAACTCGATTTAAAAGAAGTATGAAAGGATATGATTATATGAATTTTAAAGAAATTTGTAATAGTATAAATAATGTTTGTTGTGTCATATCAGTTAAAAAAACAAATGATTCATATGATGAAATAAGAATAGTAGATGGAAATGAAAAATACATAGCATCATTTAATATGGATACTTATAAGGAACATCAATTTATTCCCAATTCTATTTATACAAAATATTTAGAAAGAAATTTAAATTTTGAAGAATATTGCTATAGATCAGCAGTTAAAAAAGAATTACTACATTCTTATGCTTATCCAGAGCATTTTAAAATGTGGCTTCATATGCTATTTATTCCTTTAGAATATGAAACAAAAGAATTATCATATTGCTTATATATAATGGAAATAAATGATGTATTTGAACCAGAAAAGCTAGCTAATACTAAAAATGATACTGAAAATAAAATACTTGCTGCGACACTACAGCTTGCAAACACATCAGATTTTGAAAAATCAATAAAGAATGTAACAAAGGAAATAAGAAAATTATGCTTTGCATCATTTTGCTGTATTTTATTATTAGATGAAGAAAAAGAAGAATTAAAAATATTAGCTTCAGATAGAGATTTAAATAGTAAATCTAAACATTTAATAGATTATAATGATGATTCATTTTATGATTTAGTTGTATCATGGGATGATACAATTGGTAATTCTAATTGCATAATTATTAATGATAATAAAGGAATGGAATATTTAAAGGATAAAAATTATAAATGGTATGAATCATTATCTAAAAATAATATTAATTCATTAGTTTTATTTAGATTGAAATCTAATAATAACCAAATTGGCTATATGTGGGTTAGTGATTTTAAAGTAGATAACACACCACTAATAAAAGAAATGCTAGAAATTACTACATTTATATTAGGATCTGAAATAGCCAATCATTTATTAGTTGATAAATTAACTAAATTATCATCAATTGATTTATTAACAGGAATATATAATAGAAATAAATTAAATAATTATATGGATGAAATAAAAGAATCAAATGAATCAATAGCTTTAGTATTCTTAGATATTAATGGCTTAAAAGTAGTAAATGATAAAGATGGTCATTTGGCTGGCGATAATTTAATTAAAAGAGCTGCTAATACTCTTAAAAATGTATTTAAAAATAAATATATATTTAGAGCTGGTGGCGATGAATTTGTGGTAATTATTAAAAATGAATCAGAAGCTGAAATAAAAAAATATTTAGATAAATTAAATATAGTATCTAAAAATAATAATGTTTCATTTTCTGTAGGCTATTCAATTACTGAAAATTCATGTGATATAGATAAAATATTAAAAGAAGCAGACAGTCAGATGTATATCAATAAAAGAAAATATTATGAATTAAAAAAACAATAGATAATATCATAATAAATAATAAAAATATGTATATAAATTGAGCGTGAAATAGGCAAGAGAATATGAAAATAAGAATAAAAGCATTAAAAAGAGTAGTTCACGAGGATTTAATAGAAAAATATGAAAATCCAATTGAACATGCTTGTGATATTAAATTAAATACTGAATTTGTATCTATAGATGGTAAAATGCCAATTGGCTTTTGCGAAAGTGCTTGGCAATCTGTCGGACCATTTGTTAAAAGACTTGCTAATGGAGAAGAGAATTTTTATGATGGCTGGATGAAAAACAAAAAAAGTGCCATGATTTCATGCAATGATGGATTTAGACCGGTATCATTTTATATAGAGGTTATAGAAGATGATAATTAGAAATGTAGTTGCTGATGATGCAAAAGATTTATTAAATATATATAAATATTATGTTACAAATACTGCAATAACTTTTGAAATAGATATTCCTACATTAGAAGAATTTCAAAAAAGAATAGAAAACATAATAAAAAAATATCCTTATATATGCATAGAATTAGATAATAAAATAATAGGTTATGCTTACTCTCATGAATTTAATAATGGAAGAGAGGCATATAGATATTCTAATGAAGTAACTATTTATCTAGATAAAGATTATAAACATAAAGGCTATGGTAAATTATTATATAATGAATTAGAATCTAGATTAAAAAAATTAGGTATTATTAATTTATATGCCTGCATTTCATCAACTATAAAAAGTGATGAATACCTAGATAATAATAGTGAATTATTCCATAATCATTTAGGATATAAAAGGGTTGGCGAATTTAAAAAATGTGGTTATAAATTTAATAGATGGTATGATATGATTTGGATGGAAAAAATCATAGGATGCCACAAATGATAGATGGTGATATATTGGATATAGCAATTATAAAAATGGGCCAAATGGGCACAAGATATGCAGAAATAATCTAAATAAACATTAAAGGTGAAAGCTATGGAAAAAAGAAATGGATTTAATAGCCAGCTTGGATTTATACTAGCAGCTGCCGGAAGCTCAGTAGGACTTGGCAATCTATGGAGCTTTCCATATAAAACAAGCCAAAATGGTGGTGCGGCATTTGTATTTGTATATATCATTAGTGTAATATTTTTAGGAACTATTTTAACAATTGCAGAAATATATATCGGAAAAAGAGCACATTCAAATAGTGTTAGTGCCTATAAAAAAATAAATAATAAGCTTGGTTGGGTAGGACTTTTAGGCATCTTTGCCTCGCTATTTATTACTTTTTATTATGTAGTACTTGGTGGCTATACTATAAAATTTACAGTAAATTCATTTTCTGATAATCAAAATATATTAGAAACATTTAGCAGTAATACTTTTGAAGTTATATTATTCACTGCTATCTTTATAATAATTGCATTAATAATTATTTCATTTGGAATAAAAAATGGTATTGAAAAAGCAAGTAAAATATTAATGCCTTTATTATTTTTAATATTAATATTTATAGTAATTTATTGTCTTTCACTTGGTGATGGTGTAAAAGAAGGCCTAAATTATTATTTAAATCCTAATTTTAAAGAATTAGGCTTTAAAGGAATACTTGCGGCAATGAGCCAAGCATTTTTCTCGCTTTCCGTTGGTGTTGGTGCCTTACTTGCTTATGGATCTTATGTTGGTGATGACGTTAAAATTGGTAAATCAGTTTTATGGATTGCATTTTTTGATACATTAGTTGCTTTATTTGCTGGACTTGCAATATTTCCTGCAATTTATAATTATAAAGCGAAAACTGGTATTGAATTACAAAATAATGGTATCGTACTTTTATTTTCATCACTACCTATAATATTTAATTCACTTAATACATTTGGTAAAATTATTTCATTCTTATTCTTTGGAATGGTATCTATTGCTGCTATAACATCAGTTATATCAATGCTTGAGGTATCAGCCCAATATTTAATTCAAAGATATAAATTAAATAGAATAAAGATATGCTTTATTTTATCTTTAATAATCTTAATAATATCAATACCAATAGGAATGTCACTTGGATATTCTATTAATAATAAAGATAATATGTCTTTTGGTGGAAAAAATTATTTAGAAATTTTAGATTTAATGGTAACATCTGTATTTATTCCTATGGGTGCCTTATTTGCTTCAATAGCCTTAGGATGGTTTTTAACAAATAATGATAAAAAGAAATTATTTGATTTTAAATATTTAGCTAATGTATTAGAAGAAGATGGTCTTAAGCTAAATAAATTAAAATATATATTTGCATTTATGATTAAATATATAGCACCTATTTTAATACTTGCAATTGAAATAATTGGTATTATAGATATAATATTTCCTGTTATAGGAAATGAAAGATCATTTTCTTTTGAAGGTCTTATAATTGAGATAATTGCATTTGTAATAATTGGAATTTTAATATTAATATATTTTATATTTATTAAAGATAAAAATACTGGTGATAATGACACTGAATTATTAAAAGAAAAAATTGAATCTTAATAAAAATTTGAGGCAAATATTTAAATATTTGTCTCATTTTTTATTTTAATTTATTTTATATAGTATTATAATTAATATGTGTTTTGGGGTGATATGATGGATAATATTATTGATAAAACATTAACTAAAATATTAAAAATGGCAAGAACATTATCAATATTTAAAACCATATTATATTTAGTTGGTGGTATTTTAATATTAGCATTTAATGAAAGAATAGAAGACTATATTTATCTAATTGTAGGTATTGATTTAATAGCTACAGCTTCACTTGAATTTACTGAAGAAATAGTAAGAAGAAAATATAAAAGACATCATAATCATTTAGGTAATGCTTTATTTACTATTATTGCTGGTATTTTAATTCTTTCTATATTCCACAATGATGTTTATAAAGTAAGTGTTATATGGGCTACAGCTACTATTGTTAATTCAACAATCGAAATAAATGAAGGCTTACATGAAATACGTGAAAGAAAAGCTTTTTCAACAATAAATTTAGTATTTGCTATAGTAGAAATAGTATTTTCAATATTACTTTTAATTGAACCAGAAGAAAATGCAGAGCATTTCTTAACACATATATATTTATTAGGCGCAGGCTTTGTCTTAGAATCATTAGAAGAATTATTTATAATATTCGCTCCATATATCTTTAAAAATTGGAAAATTGAAATAACGACTAAAGAAGAAGTATATATAGAAAAAAATGAATCTTCAAATAAAGAAAATAATATAGATAATAATAGTAGTAATAATTTAGAAAATAACCCAGAAAAGAAATTATAATATTTTATATAAAAAATGTTTTAAATTTTAAATTTTTAATGTAAAATAATTAAGGCGAGGTATGAAAAATGAAAAAAATTTATTCAGGAAAAACAAAAGATGTATTTCAATTAGAAAATGGTAATGTTCAATTATTATTTAAAGATGATTGTACAGGTAAAGATGGCGTATTTGATCCAGGTGAGAATCAAGTAGGCTTAAAAATTGAAGGTATTGGTAGATCAAATCTTGAAACTTCAATTCATTTCTTTGAAATATTAAAAAAAGAAGGAATCAAAACTCATTATGTTTCTGCAAATGTTAAAGAAGCAACAATGGAAGTACTTCCTGCTAAAGTATTTGGTCATGGCTTAGAGGTTGTTTGTCGTTTAGTAGCTACAGGCTCATTTGTAAGAAGATATGGCGAATACATTAAAAATGGTACACCACTTGAAGGTGGATATGTAGAATGTACATTTAAAAATGACGCACTTGGTGATCCACTAGTTACTAAAGATGCATTAGTTGCCTTAAATATTATGACAGCACAAATGTATGATTCTATTAAAGAACAAACATTAAAGATTACTAATGTTGTAGCTAAAGAATTAAAGAGAATGGGTCTTGATTTATGGGACATTAAATTCGAATTTGGTTATAACAATAATGAAGTTATTTTAATTGATGAAATCGCATCTGGAAATATGAGAGTATATAAAGATGGTAAGATTGTAGATCCAGTTGAATTAACTAAAATTATTTTAGCAAATAGATAATAAAAATTGTGGATTATATAAAAATATAATCCATTTTTTTATATAAAAAAGGAAATGATATTATTTCATTTCCTTTATTACTTTATAATGTAAGACTCTACCAATTATTTCACCATCATATTGTAATGTACATGGCTTATTAAAGAATACCTCAATTGTATGTCCTTCAAGAATTTTTACATTCTTTTGATATTTTGTATGTGTACCTTTAAATATTTTAGTAAATTTATATAAAATAGAAAGTCTAGTAGAACCATATACAGCAACTACACTTACTTTATCAGATTTTCTATCTTGGTCTGGTGCGCATTTCATACCACCACCATAATATCTACCATTCATTGTAGGACAAATCCATACATTCTTAAATAAATACTCTTCACCATCTACAAGTACTCTAGCATTTCTTCTTTTATAACCACCTATAATTAATTTAGCAGCAATAGAAGTATAGTTTATTTTCTTGCCTTCTTTTCTTTTCTTTTCAGCAATTTGACAAACGATACCATCTAGGCCATATCCAACACTGTTTACGAATTTTTTTGTTTGACCATTTGCGATTAAAGTAGGTAAGTTTTCAAAATATGGATTTAATAATAATAATTTTCCTGTAGGCTCTATATCCATAATAAAATCATTACCAGAGCCTCCTGATTTTGTATATATATAACAATTACATCTTAATCCATTTTTTATATAATCATTTGCGAAATAATTTATTGTACCATCACCACCTACTAGAATAATTCTATCAGTAGGCTTTAATTTTCTTGTAAGATCATCAAAATTTATTTTATTATAAATAACAACATTTACATTTTTACATTCATCTTTTAAATCATCTAATATTTTATTTTCATTTAATTGTGATTTACCACTTTGTGTTAATTGGTTGATTAGTAAATAATCCATTATTTTAAATCCTCCAGTATTAAGTTTCTTGAATAATCTGCAAGATCTTTTGTATTCATATTTTTATAATCTTCATAATATAATACTTTGATTATTTTAAATTCAACCTTGCTTCCCTTAAGTGGGAATCTATCTTTAATTATTTTTGTATTTCTAACACTTGATATTACAATAGGCGCTTTTGATTTTGTAGCTATTTTAAATGAACCAGCATGAAATGGAAGTAATCCATCATCGAAATATCTTTTTCCTTCTGGATATATAATAACAGAAGAAGATTTATCCTTTAATATATTAGCTGCTTTAGTTATTGATTTTACAGCCTCTAAATCATTATCCTGACTAATAGGTACAAAACCTGAATATGTTACCCAGTTGCCCATGAATGGCTTACTTAGATTTGCAGGCTTTGTAACACAAATTAAAGGATTAGCATTTAATGCTCTAAAGGCAATAATTGGATCAAAATTAGATTCATGATTAGATATTAATAAATATTTTTCTTTTGGTTCTAATTCCTTATTAATTATTTTTACTTTAATTCTAAAGAAATGAATAACTATAAATGTTGTTTCTTTAATAATATAATAAAATAATTTACTTGGCTTTGGTTTAACCTTAAATAATTTAAATATAAATGATAATAATTGTAAAAATAAAATAAATAAGACAATCCAAATAATATATATAGCTAATGCCATTGGTATTATTAACAAATAAAAATACCAAGCACTATACATCTTGGTCAAAATGAATATTAAGATTGAAGCTATTAAAGATAATATTAATGTAAATATATGCTTTTTCATAACTAACCTCTTAACTAAAACTATTTTATCAAATTTTTTATATATTTTCCATATTTTAAATAAAATATTTAAAAACTCTATTTTAAAGTTCTTTTAAAAAAAGTATAATAGAAAAAAATGAGGTGTTATTATGAATGATATTAATGAATTATTAGTATTTAATAATATAAAAAGAATGGATATTTTTGAATCTATTTTAAATAAAAATGAAAATGAAATAAAATCAAAATTAATTAATTTTGCATTAAAAGAAAAATTAGAAGGAAATTTAATTAAAAAATATATTATATATACATTACTTTATAATGAAAATCCATATACTTTAGCTATTGAACTTAATAAAAATGTAATTGTAGAAGATATATTTTTAAATGATTTAAAATTATTTTATGAAATATATAATGATAAAAATCTATATTATAATGAAATAGTTGATTTTAAATTTAATTATAATAATAAATCAAATATTTCTTTAATAATTGATAATTTATATAATGAAATTACTGATTTTGATTCATTTAAAAATGTAATAATTAATTTTTATAAAACATATGGCGTAGGTATAATGGCTATATATAAAGCATTTAGAGTAGAAGATGGTTGCTTAAAGCCAATTAAAAATACATTAAATGTCACATTTAATGATTTAATTGGATATGATTATCAAAAAGAATTATTAAAAGATAATACAATTAATTTCATTAATAATAAACCTGCTAA
>CADBQV010000077.1 GCA_902796895.1 uncultured Erysipelotrichaceae bacterium
AAAATAGGTATAGTATTTCAAAATCCAGACAATCAATTTGTAGGATATAATGTAAAATATGATATAGCATTTGGACTTGAAAATCATCAGGTTAAAAGAGAAGATATGATTAAATTAATCGATGAATATACTAAAAAAGTCGATATGTATGAATATAAATTGAGAGAACCTGAAACATTATCTGGTGGTCAAAAACAAAGAGTAGCTATCGCAGGTATTTTAGCACTTAACTGTGATATTATAATTTTAGATGAAGCAACATCTATGCTAGATCCTAAGGGTTGTGAAGAAATTATTAATTTAATTACTGAGCTTCATACAAAATATAATAAGACAATAATTACAATAACACATGACCTAAATTTTGCTAAATTATCAGATAAGATAATTGTTTTAAAGGAAGGCAAAATAATAGCTGAAGGAAAACCTTTAGATATATTTAGCCAAAGAGATATATTGAGGCAATCAAATTTAGATATGCCATTTAGTTTAAGGGCACTTGATATGGTAAAATCTAATGAAAAATTAAAAGATAATAAGGAGCTTTTAGATACATTATGGCAATACGCTTCGAAAATGTAGAACAAAGCTACAAAGGTTATAATAAAAAAGATGTTACTATTGCCCTTGATAACATCAATTTAGAAATTAATGATAAAGATGAATTTATCTGTGTTGTAGGAAAGACTGGTTCTGGTAAATCAACATTATTACAGCATATGAATGCCTTACGTTTACCTACAAAAGGTAATGTTAAAATATTTGATTATACAATTACTCCAAAGCCAAATAAAAATCCAAAATTAAAAAATGTAAGAAAAAGAGTTGGATTTGTTTTCCAATTCCCTGAATATCAATTATTTGAAGAAACAGTATTAAAAGATATTATGTTTGCTCCACTTAATTTTGGTATGACTAAAGAAGAAGCTAAAAAGAAAGCTATAGAGGTAGCAAAGCTTTTAAATATTACTAAATTATTAAATAAATCTCCATTTAATTTATCTGGCGGTCAAATGAGAAAGGTAGCTATCGCAGGTATTTTAGCATATAATCCTGATATATTACTTTTAGATGAACCAACACGAGGCTTAGATCCTAAAGGACAAGATGAAATAATGGAATTATTTTATAAAATTCATAAGGATACTCATAAAACTATTATTATGATTACTCATGATATGAATTTAGTATATAAATATGCTTCAAGAGTTATTGTATTAAATGATTCAAAAATTACATATGATGGTAATAAAGAAGAATTATTTAAATCTAATATATATAAAGATAATCATTTAATTAAACCAGAAATATTATCATTAATTGATTATTTAAATGAGAATTTAAATTTAAATATTTCATATGATACATATACCTTAGATGATTTAATAAAAAAGCTTGGAGGTGATTTGAATGAATAATATCACCTTCGGACAATATATCCCTGGTAAATCATGGATATATAAATTAGATCCAAGAAGTAAAATATTTTTTACTATTTTACTTATAATATTAATATTTATTATTCCTAATTTATTATTGATGTCTATAGCACTTGGAGTATTTTTATTAATTATTATTTCTACAAGAATTAATATATTTAAAATACTTAAAAGCTTAAAAGGAATTATATTTTTACTTTTATTTACTGTAATATTACAATTAGTATATACAAAAAGTGAAATAAATGGTCCTATATATACATTTAATATGCAAATAGGCTTATATCAATTATTAATAATGATATCTTTAATAGTTATATATTTCTTAATTAAAAAATATATTAAATTAAAGCTTTTATTATTCTTACTTTTAATATTTTTATTATTCTGTGTTTTATGGCAAAATCCATTTAAGGATACAGGATATGGCTTTAGCTGGCCATTTGATTCAATGTCTTGGGCTAATTTTGATTTTGATATATATGAAGAGGGCTTAAATAAAAGTGGCTTTATATTTATTAGAATTATATTAATGATATTAATTACTCAAATGCTTACACTTACAACAATGTCTATGGATATAAACAATGGCTTAGAGTGGCTACTTTCACCACTTAAGGTATTTAAAATACCTGTTGGTGTATTTGCGATGCTTATATCACTTACATTAAGATTTATACCTACTTTAATGCATGAATCAAGAAAAATCATGAATGCACAGGCAAGCCGTGGTGTCGATTTCAATGATGGTCATTTAAAGGATAAGGTAAATCAAATAATATCTCTTTTAATTCCGATGTTTGTCATTTCATTTAAAAGAGCTGATGAACTATCAGATGCGATGGAATCAAGAGGATATGTAATAGGTGAAAAAAGAACAAAGATTGATGAATTAAAATTTAAATTCTTAGATTATTTTTCATTATTTGTTATTATTTCATTTTATGTAATTATAATTTTATATAATGTAGGAGTATTCTAATGCGTTATAAGGTAACTATTTCATATGATGGATATAATTATATGGGATTTCAAATTCAAGATGATTTACCTACAATTGAGCTTGAAATAAAAAAAGCATTTAAAAAAATGCTAAATAAGGATATAAAAATATATCCATCAGGAAGAACAGATAGACATGTCCATGCTAAAGGACAGGTATTTCATTTCGATTTATTAGATATGGATATACCTGCAGATGGTATAACAAGAGGCCTAAATGCTTTTTTACCATTTGATATTCATATAATTAATACAGAAATTGTAGATGAGAATTTTCATGCAAGATTTAGTGCTAAATCTAAAGAATATAGATATTATATTAACACAGGTTTATATAATCCTTTAACAGTAAGATATATGCCAAATATTACAAATTTAGATGTTAATTTAATGAAAGAAGCAATTTCTTTATTAAAAGGCACTCATGATTTTAAAGGCTTTGCATCTGCACAAATCGATAAAAGAAAAAGTACAATTAAAACTATATATGATGCATATATAAATCAAAATGATGATATATTAGAATTTGTTTTTATTGGTTCTGGCTTTTTAAAATACCAAATTAGAAGAATGATGGGTCTTTTAGTTGAAATTGGAAGAGGCTTTGAAAAAATAGAAAAAATTAATTATGTCTTAGAAATGAAAGATCCATCTATATCACATAAGGT
>CADBQV010000078.1 GCA_902796895.1 uncultured Erysipelotrichaceae bacterium
AGCTTGCATGAATTCTTTATTGTATTTAGGTGTTGTATTGTTATTATATAAAGAATAACCATTTTCAACGATTTGTAAATTTAAATTTTTAAATTCAGTATCATCTTTTGTTTTATACCATACAAATCCTAAATATCTTTCACCATATGAATCCTTTGATGCAGGTTCAGTTGACGCTTCTAAAACTATTTCAGTTGTTTTATTTAAAATGTCACTTGTAAATTTAGAAGCTGATTTACCCCACTTTTCTACACCACCTGTAGATTCTGGTGTATCTATACAGAAAAATCTAATAACTACTGATTTTGATACAGAGCCATTTTCTAATGAGAAAACGGCTGTATCTCCATCTCTTACGTCTGTTACTTTTGCTTTACCTATACCATCATTATAGAAATCCTTACCTTCGTAAGTTCTATCTAATTTTAATGTATTAGTAATATCAGTAAAAATGCTATTTTTATCAATAGGTTGATTATTATTTGAATTACCACCACAAGATGATAATACAAATAATGATGCAAATGCAGCGAGTATTAATTTAAATGATCTTTTAATCCTCATAAAAACTAGTCACCACACTTATCAACAGCATCTTTTAATGCTTTTTGAGCTGGCTTTTGTCCTGTAAATGCATATACTAATGCAGAACCAACTTGTTCACGAGCAGTTGCAGAACCATTGAATGCTGGAGATGTGAAATAATCATTGATCATTAATTTAGCAGCTGTAGCTGTTTTAGCAACGATTCCATCACCATCTAGCCATTCAGCATATGCTTCATTATCATATGAAGATTCTCTAACTGGGTTATAACCACTGTTCATTGAGAATTGGCATTGGAATTTAGGTTCTAGTAATTCTTTTACAAATAACCAAGTCATTTTTGCTTTTTCATCACTACCAGTATCGAACATAACTAATGATGGACCTTGAGAAATAACTGATTTATTAACTGAATTATCATCTAATTCAGAACCAGGAAGTGGTGCTACACCAACTGTAAATTTATCAGATGTTTGGTGAGTTGCTCCACCTGTAGAACCAATTGAGAAAATTGAACCTGTTTCAGCACCCTTAGTGAATAAACCTGATGTATAAGAACCATATTTCTTTTGAGTTGTAAATAATCCTTCATCATATAATTCTTTTAATTCTTCTAAGAATAAAACTGTACCATCATTATTAAATTTATAATGTGGTTTGTCAATTGATGTATAATCCCAGCCATTTTGTTCACACATTGTAATGAACCAGTTAGCTTCACTGTCGTATCCAAGTGGAGTACAATCAGGGTATTTTTTCTTTAAGATTCTACAATCATCCCATAATTCATCCCATGTTGCAGGTGCTTTTGCAATACCTGCTTCTTCTAGGGCATCTGCATTGTAATATAATACTTCTGTAGAGTTAGAGAATGGCATTGTTAAAATTGATGTATCAGTAAATCCATAAGTTTTATAATCACCATAGTTTGTTGCGAAACCTTCTTTATAATAACCTGGAATAAAATCTGCAATATCTTTTTCGCTATAACCTAAAACTGCTTTTTTAGTTTCATCACCTGCTGCACCTTCTACTGTAATATCAGTTTCAGTTAAACTGTTGATATATTTAGACATATCTAATACTTTTCCTGATTGAAGATATTGAGCAACGTGATCTGAATAACAATATGCTAAGCTTGGTTGAGTACCAGCACCTAAGTCACTGATAACTGAAGCTTTTACTTGATCATATCCACCAGGTTGTTGGTGTGTAATTTTCCATCCTGGATATTTTTCTTCAAATGATTTGATTGCTACATCAGCAACCTTTTGTAAGGCATCACCCATTGTACTATAGTATACAATTTCTCTTGTACCTACACCACCACCTTGACCACAAGATGCAAGTGTTGTTAATGCTAGAGCTGATATAGCTCCTGCTAATAATAATTTTTTTCTTTTCATACTTTCTCCTATCCTTTTGTTCCACTTCTTGAAACGCCATGCATAATATATTTTCTAAAGAATATAAATAATACAAACAATGGTAATGAAACCATTAATGCGGCAGCCATCTTAACTGTAACTAATGGATCGTTTGAAGCTACTTCATATAATTCACCCTTATTATCAACGAATCCTTGAGTTAACCAGTTAGAAATTAATTGCCAATTTGTGTCTTTATTAACAAGTCTTGGCCA
>CADBQV010000079.1 GCA_902796895.1 uncultured Erysipelotrichaceae bacterium
GGTATAACAGATAATTATTATGTAAAAGATGAAGTATTATATTTATTAAATTCATTAAAAGAATTTGGTGTAACTGATATAGCTAATGCAGGAAGTTATGATTATACATCTAAGGTATTAACATTAACTGATAATGCTTTAACTGAAGAAGGTTCAACAAAGCTAGATGTAATGTATAAATCATATATTATTAAACATGTATTAGCTAATAAATTAGATGAAAATATTATAACTGATCCACTAAATCCAAATTATTTAGTATCAAGTGAAGTAAGAGATTCTAATTTAGTCAAAGTAACTGATACAGGTATAACAGAAAATTATTATGTAAAAAATGAAGTATTATATTTATTAAAATCATTAAAAGAATTTGGTGTTACAGATTTAAGTAGTGCCGGAAACTATAATTATACATCAAAGGTTATGACACTTAATACTCAATCAAATAATGAAAGTGGTATGACTAAGCTTGATGTAATGTATAATTCATATATTATTAAATATGTTTTAGCTGATAAGCTAGATAATAATTTAACAGCTGATATTATTAATCAAAATGCTAAAAACTCAAATGCTATTAAAGAAGCTATAAGTGGTATTTCAATTAAATATTATAAGAAGTCTGAAGTTAAAAATTTAATTAATTCATTAGATGAGCTTAATGTTACAGATATTTCAGCTATTAATGGTGAAACTATAAAATCTGAAATATTAAATCTAAATCAAGCAGCTAAGACTGATTCATCATTAACTAAGCTTGATGTATTATATTTATCATATATTATCGAAGCAAGCTTAGCAGATAGAATTGAAAATTCAATTGATTTAAGATTAAGTGTTAAGACTTATGCAAAAGAATATATTTATGATTTAACATATAATGTTTATAAAAAAGCCGAAGTTAGATTATTAATTATCGCAGCTAAAGAAGGCTTAGGACTTAATAGTATTGATGAAATGGCTACAGCTGATTATGCTGCTTTAATTAAAACTTGTGATTCACAAAAATTATATAATTCAATATTAGCTTGGGATGTATTTAATAGTGAATTTAGTGATGTAATATCTAGTAATGCAGATATTAAAGATCATGAAAAAGCAAAAGAAGAAAGAATAACTTCAACATTATTCTATAAGAAGGCTGAATTAGATTCATTGAAATCTATAATGGTTGAATCTAATATAGCAACATTAGAAGGATTTGATATTGAATCATTAGTATTAAATGATACAACTATTGGTGCAATTGATAATTCATATATTATTCAAGCATCTATTTCAGGATACTTCTGTGATGATGATACAGATAGCTTAGTAATCCCTAAGGATTGTTATGATTATCAAGATAATCTAATTAAGCAAGCTGACTTAAATAGCTTATTATACGCTATTAAAGATGGTGTTGGTGGTAATTTAAGTTCAATTAGTGATGAATTAAATCCTAATGATATTCAAGATATAAATTCATTAGTTTCATCAATCATAATGAGAGCTAATATATCTGAATATGTAAAACAAGAAGGTAAGTCATATCTATATATTGATGCATCAAGTGAATTTATTTCAACAACTAATAAATATGAACAAGATGTAGATTATGATTCATCATTAAAGAATATTGCAATATTATCTGAAAATGAAATTAAAGCAATCGTTGAAGCCCTAAAGGCTTATGGCGCAACTTCATTTGAAATAACAATTAGTATTGCTAATTTAGTTCAATTAGATATTAATAAATTAAATACAATGCTTGAATCTGATATGTTATTAAATATCATCTCTGAATTAATATTAGATAATTCAATTACAATTGGTTCTTATTCATTTGGTTATAATACATCAATTAGTACTTCACCTACAATTACTGTAAACACAACAGTACCATTTGTATATAACTTAGTAGCTGATGGTCTAGCTTATAAGTTTAAGGCTGCAACTATAAAAGAAGTATTAAATGTAAATGATATTAACATAAATGGTATAGTAACTATTAAAGATGATTATGAAGCAATAACAAAAGAAGATATTTTAGCATATGTAACATATTTAAAAGGCTTCATGGCATAAAAAATAACCACACAAATGTAAAAAATTGTGTGGTTTTTTTATGTTTTTTTAATATGTAAATATACGAAAATGCTTTCATAAAAAAATGTAAACGCTATTATATTTTTTTTCATAAATTTAGTGCTATACTAATGTTGCATCGATAAGATGCTGACAGGATTTTTTATTCCCTGTTAATAATTTTCATTTCTTTTTCTATGTTCCTGTAAAGTAACTTTTCTTTTTTTATTCTAATATAAATTTATAAAAATCATCAATTGTTATATTAATTATAGCATTGTCTTTTTTATAGCTTAAAATATAATTATTAAATATATCTTTTGCTTTATTTTTATCATATGATTTAAAGATATCTATATGATTTAAAATAAAGCTTTTTATTTTATTTAAATATTCATTTTTCATTTCATTTAATTCTTCAAATTCAAATAAGCTTGAATTAAGTGCCATATATCTATTTAACATAGCATTAAATATACATTCATTTGCTAATTCTATATTATGATTTTTAATGAATTCATATTCTATTATTGGAGAATTATAATAATCATCAAAATGCATAACAATAAAATTATATTTTGATTTTTGTCTTGTTAAGCTTAAATCAAAATCACACCAAATATACGTAGAAAAATTTAAAACAATAGATTTTAAATCTTTAATAGAATATATCATTCTACATATAATTTCATCTTCAAAGCATCTTAAATTAGAAAATTTAATATTATATTTTTTAAATATTTCTCTTTTAAAATATTTTCCATGAAGCCATATTAGATTTCTTGCATCAAAATTATTATATTTAATATTACCTAATACATTTATTTCTCTTTTAAATGAAGTAAATATATAATCTGCGTTTGTATCATTAAAGCATGATAGAACAAGATATAAGCTATTTTCATCATCTAGCATATCATCTGCATCTATGAATGTCACATATTTAGAATTTGAATGATCTAGTCCTATTTGTCTTGTTAAAGAAGGACCTTGATTTATTTTAGATTTAATATATTTAATATTTAATTTAGGAAATAATTTAAATAAATTATTAGATAAATAAGTATTAGAATTATCATTGATAATAATTATATTAATATCATTAAAATTAATATTTTTTTGTTTGTTTATTGATTCTAATAATTTTTTAAATACATTATCATCTTCCTTATATTGTGGAACGATTATATCGAGTAAGTTCATTTTGATCACCTGTTTATGATAATTATATCATAATTAAAAAAAGTTGTGGAAAAATAAAACAAATTATCATAAAATGTATTTGTTTGGAGAATTAATATGAGTGAGTTTAAAGACGGACTAAAAAAAGGTATTCCTATTGCCTTAGGTTACTTAGCTGTTTCATTCTCATTTGGTGTAGTTGCCATTAACAAAGGTTTATCACCAATTCTTGCAGTTATTATTTCTGCGACTAATTTATCTAGTGCAGGACAATATGCAGGTATTGAGATGATATTAACTTCGGTAAGCTATATTGAGATTTTATTTACAATATTATTAATAAATTTAAGATATTCATTAATGAGCTTATCGTTAAGTCAAAAAATAGAAGAAGATACTAAATTATATCATCGTCTTTTATTTGGCTTTGGCATTACTGATGAGGTTTATGCATTAAGTGTTACTGAGGCAAAAAAATTAAATTATAAATATATGTATGGTTTAGTATTATTACCATTTTTAAGCTGGGTTTTAGGTACAGCACTTGGTGTTTTAGCATCAAATATTTTACCTGAAATTATACTTAATTCATTAGGTATTTCTTTATATGCGATGTTTATCGCAATAATTATACCTGATGCAAGAAGAAGCTTAGCTATAAGTGTTGTAATAATAGTTGCGGTAATTTTATCTTGCTGTTTTTATTATATTCCATATATAAAAGAATTATCTATTGGCTTAAAAATAATTATTTCAACAGTTGTGGCATCACTTGTTGGTACTATTTTCTTTCCTATAAGGGATAATATAGATGATATATAGTATTATAGCTGTTATAATTATGTCTTTAATGACATATTTGCCAAGAGTAATTCCTATTGCCTTTTTTAGAAAGAAAATAACTAATATATACATTAAATCATTCTTATTTTATGTCCCATATGCAGTACTTGCTGCAATGACTTTTCCAGCTGTATTTTATTTTACTGATAATATAGTTGTTACAAGTGTAGCAACAGCAGTTGCGGTGATACTTTCATTCTTCAGACAAAAATTAATAGTAGTCGCACTTGTAAGTTCTATAGTGGTGTTTGGATTACTATTATTATATTCATATTTATAACAAAAAATTCGAAAATGTGACAAAAACGCCATAAATTTGGCGTTTTTTTATATTATTATATAGAAATTTATTTTATATAATAAATCATATAATTTATTGAAAGAGGAAAAGAAATGAAAAAAAGATATTTATTATTAGGCCTTACAAGCCTATTTGCCCTAGCATCATGTGGCAATCAAGAAAATCAAAATAATACAAATACAACTGTTATTCCAACTGAAAGTGGTGAAAATCCTACTACACAAACTAACACACCAGTAGAATCAACAGACGCACCAGTAGAATCAACAGATGCACCAGTAGAATCAACAGACGCACCAATCGCTTCAACAGATACTACAACTACAACAGGTGAATACATTACACCTTCTAAAAATCCAAACCTAGAAGATCATACAGTATATTTACTTGGTGATTCAACAATGTGTATTCACAATGACCCAACATATTATTACAATAGATATGGCTTTGGTACACAAATGTTTAATTACTTTAGTACTAATCTAACATTTAATAATTTAGCATTATCAGGAAGAAGCTCATTAAGCTTTTTGACTGATAAATCAGGAAATTATAATACATTTAAAGATAATATCAAAGAAGGCGATTATGCAATAATTGGCTTCGGTCATAATGATGAAAAGGATGAAGCAGATAGATTTAGAAATGCTAAATATTCATCTATTGAAGCTGCCCTAGCAGATAAAGACTCATTCCAATATAATTTATTAGAAAATTATGTTAAAGTAGCTAAAGATAAGGGAGCTAACCCAATTTTAACTACACCAATGGTTCGTCTTGATAAGACAAATCAATATACTGGCGCTATAGTTCATGACACAACTACAGGTGATTATAGACAAGCTGTAATTGATGTTGCAAATTATGCATCTATTCCTTATGTAGATTTAACAGAAATAACAAAAACTGTATATCAAGAAAAAGGATATGATGAAGCAATGTATTATCATGCATTTACTGCAGGAACATCTACAGATGAAGGTGTTACAGTAACTCCTAATATGAATTCACTTGATGGAACACATCCCAATATTTATGGTGCTAAAATGATAGCTTATGAATTCTCACAAGCAATTTTAAACACTGATTCATCAATGAAAAATTATGTAATTGAAAATCAACAAATTCCTACGAAGGAAAATGATTTAGTAGTAAATCCATCTTATAAATGGGTTAAATATACTTGTGCAGATTGGAAAAACTATTCACCAACAGCTGCATTTAAAATGACAACTGCAGGAATGTATGGTTCTGTAATGGGATCTAATGGCGGTACAACTAAAGGTTGGGTAGCTAAAGAAACATCTACTGGAGTATTTGAAGTTGGTACAGCAGAAGCGGCAGGTAAAATTTCTTCAACAGAATTTGGTTTCGCTTTAGCATTTAAGCAAATTGAAATATCTAAAAATTATACATTAGAAGCAGATATTGAAGTTAAAGCTTTACAAGATGGTAAAACAGCATGCGCAAAACAATCTGGCTTCGGTTTAATGTTAAGAGATGATGCATACTTACCAGCAA
>CADBQV010000080.1 GCA_902796895.1 uncultured Erysipelotrichaceae bacterium
GTTTTTCTATGCAATTAATAAATTCTACGTAAAATATGAAATTCTTTTTGTCATATTTTATCTTCATTATTGCTCTGTTGGATATATCATATCTAAATTACTATCTAAGGCAACAAAATACAATCTAATTCCTTTATCTGTTGCACATAGACTATATTCACCTGGTTCTAATATAGTTTTAAATGATCTTAATACTAATTTTTCTTCAAGAGGTATTTCTTCTAATTTATTTAATTTATCATCATATAATGCTAAATGTCTTAAATCAATTCTACTAGAATTAATAGATGCAATCACAACAAGCTGTGATTTCTTTTCAACCTTAATTCTTAGTGTTCCATAATCATAATGATTTCCATTCTCATTTACACATAAAAAACTTGTATAATCCCTATTACAACAATAAGTATGCGCATAATTAAACTTAGTTTTTGGTGATGCAATAAAAGTATCATCGTATACATAATCACTAACTAACGTTACATTACGGATCTTGTCAAAATCTTCATATGGTATTGTATTAGGATCAAATACAGCATCAAATTCGTAATTATTAAAATCATATTGATTATAATAGTTTTCTTCTTCTGCATTAGGATTTATAACAACATTATAATATGGATTTTTATTTTCTAATACTTGTCCATCACTCGTTTTTACTGTATCCGCATACAATGCAACTTTACCATTTGTATATTCGCCAGGTATAACATCTAATTGACTTAAATTAACTACATTAGTTATCTTAGTACAGTTAAAAAATGCATTATAACCAATCTCTTCAACATTACTAGGTATTGTTACATCAGTTAAAGCTGTACCTGCAAAAGCATATTCATCGATAAGCTTTAAACTTTCAGGTAATTCAGCACGAGATAATGATTTATTTGAATTAAAAGCTTTAGTATTTATTTTAACAATACTATCTGGCAATACTATTTCAGTTAATAAATTAGATGCAAATGATGATTTACCAATAGATGTTACACAATCAGGAATTATAACTGATTCTCTTGTATCAGTATAGAAGGCTCTTCTAGCTACTGAGTAAGTATAACGTGTTGGACCATTTGATGGTAATACTAAGTTAGGTTCATCATTGATTTTTCCAAGTAAATAATCTTTATTTTTATATGTATAGAATTGATATCCATCATCAAAAATAGATATATCAGATTCACCACTTGTTTTAATATCAATAAAATCTGATTCACCATCTAAGATTCTATTTCCATCTGCATCAAAATAATCTTGTGTTACATTGACATCACTTAAATTTATAAATTCAACTAATTCTAAGCACATCATAAATGCATCTTTTTCTATTGTTTTTACACTTGATGGAATAGTAATACTTTTTACGCATGAACAAGCATAAAATGCTTTACTACCTATCCTAGTAATAGTATCAGGTAAATAAACATACTCTAATGTATTCTTTAAATATGTTTCAAATGCTCTATCTCCTATTTCTGTAACAGGCTTTCCATTATAAGATGATGGAATAATAACCTCACTTGGAAAACAAGAATCGTATGAATCAGCATAATATACTTTATTTTCAAATCCATCTACTATATAGCTATCTGTATTTGGATTATAAATATATACTAATCCTGGTGTAGCCTCTTCAGTAACATCAGAAGTCTTTTTTCCATTTAGCCGTTAATTTTAAACTCTTATTAACAGTATCATTAAAATCCCATTTTTTATTCTTATTATACCAACCCTCAAATTCATAGCCATTTCTAGCATGCATTTTAGGTTCTACTGCCTTTTGGTTTTTTTCAATTATTTGTCTTGATATATATAATTTATCTACTCCAGTATCAAATGATACTGTTACATAATTGTTGTTTACAACAACTGGTATTTGAGTATCATATCCATTTATAACCCAAGTATAATTACTAGATATAGTAATACTTAAAAAAGTATCATTTATATCAAATACATATGTTTTGTTATCATAAAACTTAATTTTAAAATTTTTATGATTTAATCTTTCAATTGATACTATTTCGTTAAATGTATATTCTAATTTTGAATTTGGAATTATTAAATCATATGTTGATTCATCCGAGAAAATGAAGCTATAAATATTGTCTTCATTTTCATCAAATGTTTTTCTTAATTTGACAATGCTTGCATCTTCTTTTGTTTCATTTCTAATATCATTAACAAATTCATCAAAATTAGATGGTTCATCATTTGTCATATTTAAATATTTTTCTTCAGGATCTTTTTGTTTTTGCATACTTGATAACAAATATAAACCAAACATTTTAACTTGATCTATATTTTTAACATTATCGTTTTCTAATATATTAAATGTTTTAGTTTCAAATTCAATATTATCATCGCTATTATTTGTTTTATTACAGCTTAATAATACAAATGAAAACAAAACAAGTATTAAAAAATACTTAATCTTTTTCATATAATCACCTCTTGTTATAAAATTAAAAATAGTTTTCTTCAAGTTGATTATATTATTAAAATATATAATTGTCAAATTAGCTAAGAGATTAGCATAATTTGTAAAACAAATAATAAATGATTTTTAACCATAAAAAAAGACTATTAAGAAACTAATTCTTAATAGCCTTAATTACATATTAAATTGCTTTATTGCAAAGTTCTACAAAGTCGTCAGCTTTTAGTGATGCACCACCAACTAAACCACCGTCAACATTTGGCATTTGCATATAATCTTTAATATTATTTACTTTTACAGATCCACCATATAAAATACGGATTTCATCTGCAACCTTTTTAGATTGTACCTTTTCTACAATACCTCTAATATATGAACAAGCTTCTTCTGCAGTATTTTGATCTGCATTTTTACCTGTACCGATTGCCCAAATTGGTTCGTAAGCAATAATTACATCTTCAGTGTTAGAAATTTCAACACCTTCTAATGCTTTAGTAACTTGAGTTTCTAAAACAGCTTCTGTTTTATTTCCTTCACGTTCTTCTAGTGTTTCACCTACACAAACGATTGGTTTTAAACCAAATTCTAATGCTTTTTTAATCTTTTCATTAACCTTTTGGTCTGTTTCGTTATAGTAAGTTCTTCTTTCACTGTGGCCAATAATTACATATTCTACGCCTACATCTTTAAGCATTACTGGAGAGATTTCACCTGTAAATGCTCCTGATTCCTTTTCGTGCATATTTTGAGCTCCAATCTTTAATCCTTCTGGCGCTCTTTTAACTAAATCACGTAAGATGATTGCTGGTGCGCATACTACGCAATCAACACTTTTAGGTAGCTTATCAGCTACAGCAAGTTCAAATTGGATAGCCTCATCACGAGTTTTGTTCATCTTCCAATTTCCAGCTAGCATTGGTTTTCTCATTTTTATTCCCTCTTTTATATAATTATTCTTTTTCTATTTAATTAAGATAATATAGAAGCTATATCAGCTATGGCTTCTTGCGCATGTTCTCCTGTTGCCTCAATTACTACATTCTCCCCGCTTGGAATGGCAAGAGACATTAAGCCTAAGATAGATTTAACGTCGATTGTTTTAGTTTTGTAGTGTAGGTAGATATCAACAGAATATCTAGATGCAGCTTGAACAACCTTAGCCGCAAGACTTGCATGAAGTCCGACAGTACTTTTTACAACAATTGTCTTTTCCATAATAATCCTCCTCAAATAGATAAAGTGATAAATTCAAAATTACTTTTCATCAACACATTGAATACCAGGTAATACTTTTCCTTCTAAGTATTCAAGAGAAGCTCCACCACCTGTTGAAATGTGTGAAACTTTTGATGCATAACCTAATTGTTCTGCAGCAGCAGCACTATCGCCACCACCAATAATAGTTGCAGCACCTTCTTTAGTTAATTTAGCAAGTAAGTCACAAACACCTACTGTACCAGCTGCATAATTTTTCATTTCGAATACACCCATAGGTCCATTCCATACTACAGTCTTAGCACCAGCTAATTCTTTAGCAAATAATTCTAAAGTCTTAGGACCGATATCAAGACCCATATCATCAGCTGCAAAATTATTAACATCCTTTGCAGTACCCTTTGTATCTTCAAATGCTTTATTTACAACTGCATCAACTGGTAAAATGATCTTACCATTTGCTTTTGCAAGTAAATTCTTAGCTAA
>CADBQV010000081.1 GCA_902796895.1 uncultured Erysipelotrichaceae bacterium
AATATAAGGATATTTATCATAATATTCTTCTAAATATTTATTTTGAAAATCTTCAAGCTTAAAGGCATCTCGGTAATTCTTTTCTACCTTATACATACCTTTAGTTGTCTTTATTAACATAAAATCACCTCATATGTTAGCATTTAATTATATTATTATTTAATAAATAATCATAAAAGGCATTTAGACCTTTCATTATATCATTATAAGTTGTTATAAAATCACCAGTATACCATGGATCTGAAATATCTCTTTTGATATTTGCATATGATAATAATGGTTTTATTTTATTATATTTATCATTAACCATTTTATTTAAATAATATTTATTTTCTTCATCCATTATAATAATATAATCAAATTTATTATAATCTTCAAGACTAAATCTTTTCGCAATATGATTTTTTGAATCAATATTTAAATTATCTAATATTTGTTTTGTTTTATAATGAATCTTATTGCCTACTTCCTCATATGATGTAGCTCTAGATTCAATATGAAATAAATTAGATACATTTTTCTTATTAACCATATCTTTAAAAAGATATTCTGCCATAGGACTTCTACAAATATTACCATGGCATACAAATACTACATTAATCATTATATACTAAGCATACTGCCTCACAAGCAAGTGCCTCTTCCCTTCCGATAAAGCTCATACCTTCGTAAGTTGTTGCTTTAACGCTTATTATATCAACTGAAACATTTAATATATTTGCAATTGATTTTCTAATATCATCTCTTATTGGATTAATTTTAATCTTTTCTGAATAAATAGTTAAATCTATATTAGATAATTTATATCCTTTTTCTAAGACTCTTTCATAGCATTCCTTTAAAATGATTTTAGAATCCATATTTAAAGTCTTATTTGAATTATCAGGATAGAAAACTCCTAAATCTCCTAATGCTAGTGACCCAAGTAATGATTCAGCTACAGCATGTAATACAACATCAGCATCACTATGTCCTAAAAGACCTACTTTAGATTCTACTTTAATACCACCTAAGAATAAATCTCTATTACTTACTAATTTATGAGTATCCCATGCATGTCCAATTCTAATCATATTCCCTCCATATAAGCTTTGCAAGCTCATAATCAATTGGTGTTGTTATTTTAAATAAATTATCACTAGCTTTAATTGTAGATATTTTAATATTAGGATAATAATTTAAAATTAAAGAAATATCATCAGTAAATGTTTTATTTTCTTCAACAGCCTTCATATAGGCTTCAATTAAAATATCTTTTTTGCCACACTGTGGTGTAATAGCACGAATTAATTTATCTCTATTTAAAACATTTAATTCTAAATCATTTAAATATATTGTATCCTTACATTCGTTATATGTTAAGATTGCATCATATTCATCAAAATCCTTTTTAATGTCTTTTAATAATTTTTCATCTAAAAATGGTCTTGCTGAATCATGAATAATAATATTATCATAGCTTGCCATTTTTAAACCATTAAAAACACTTTCGCCTCTTGTCTTACCACCAATTGTAACTTTTACTTCACTTGGTAGTAATTTAATTACTTCATCATAATCATTTTTAGAAACAACACATATTACTTCATCAGTATATTTTAATAATTTATATAATGAATATTCAAATATTTTTTTATTTCCTAATTCTAATAAAACCTTATTAATGTCTTTATTCATTCTTTCGCCTTTTCCAGCCATTAATAAAATTGAAGTAATCATCATATCACAACCTTACATATTATCTGTAAAAATTAAATCTAATTTTAAATCATGATTTTCCATATCTATATCTAAATTAACTAATTCTTTATAACAAATACCTATTTTTAATTTATTATAATTATTTAAATATCTATCATAATATCCTTTACCATATCCAATTCTTTTATTATCATTTGATATGGCAACACAAGGTATTAAATAACAATCAATTAAATCTCTATTAATAACATTTCCTTCAGGTTCAAATGTATTAAAAGGTCCTTTTATTAATTTAGTATTAATATCATATTTAACAAAAGATATTTCATCTTTAGTTATTGGTAAATAAAAATTTTTATTAGGATAGATTTTTACAAGTTCCATTATATTGATTTCTTTTCCAATAGGAAAATATATACCAATATTATTATAATCATTTAATACATTTGATTTAACAATATTATCAATAACAATTTTACTTGATTTAATGTTATCTAATTTTAATCTTTCCTTTAATGCTTTTTTTCTAGCACTATTTTTATCCATTATTTTTTATTTCTCCAAAATAAACATAATTTGTCTTTGATTGGTTATTAGATGCAAATTGCATTGCAGTTTTGGCATTTACTAAAGCCTCTTTAGGTTTAGATGTATCATTAGAATATGATATACCCATATATATTTCTGTAGCTACTCTATTATTGCCCATATCAAAGCTTACATGTAATATCTTTTCATCATTTCTTAATTTGCTTTTTAATGTTTCCATTTTATTATAATTTGTTATAAAAGCAACAAATTCAAGTCCTGTAACACGATAAATATAATTATCAACAACAAATTGTTCTTTAAAATATTTAACATATTCTGATAGCATCATATTACCAATTGCTCTACCAAATTTTTCATTTATTGTTGGTATTGTTGCAATTTTAAAATATACAACCTCAAATACAACATCAGCTTTATCTAATGCTTGTAATCTTGCAAGCATTTCATCTTCTGTTTGAATCATATCTAATATTGTATCTGTCTTTTCATATTTATAATCATCTACAACACTCATAATACCTGTTAATTCTACTGTATCACCAGATATAATCTTATGACCATTTTCTTTTACATAAACATAATATGCGCCTGTATTATATCTATATGTAATTGAATAATCATCATCATTTAAATTATTTAAAACTTCTTTATATAAAGCTATATCATCTTTATGAATGTTATTATAAAAATCATCAAATGATATTGAATTACCATTTAAGCATAAGCTTTTTACTAATACATCATTTACCCAAATAGATCTTTTATTTATTGTATTAAAAAATACACCTTCATT
>CADBQV010000082.1 GCA_902796895.1 uncultured Erysipelotrichaceae bacterium
GCCTGATACAATTGATTGATCATCAGAAAAATATTGATCACCATGTAGTTCAATAAATGAATCAAATAATCTATCAACTAAAGTTGTAGCTTTTAATCTATCTTCACTTCTTGCGATTAATACTCTATCCCAATGTGAAAGATTAGAATAAGTTTCTTCTTTTAATTTATTTAACAAATCCATCTTTATACTAAATTCTTCACTTTTTGGATCTAAAGATAAAATTTCAGATTCAAGCAAAGAAATTTGTAGGCGATTTTCTTCTAATTTACTCATTAGTTATAACCATGAAGCTTTAGTAATAATCCTAAAGTATCCTTCATTTCCTTTCTTGAAACTATTTTATCTATGTAGCCTTTTTCTAGACTAAATTCAGCAGTTTGGAATTCTTTTGGTAATACTTCTTTAATAGTTCTTTCAATAACTCTTTTACCTGCAAAGCCAATTAAGCAATTAGGTTCAGCTAAAGTAATATCAGCTAGGGCAGCAAATGATGCAGATACACCACCTGTTGTAGGATCTGTCATAACTACAATATATAAGCCATTTTCTCTTAACTTACCGATTGCAGCACTAGTTTTAGCCATTTGCATTAAAGATATTATACCTTCTTGCATTCTAGCTCCACCACTACAGCTAAATATAATTAAAGGTAAGTGTGATGAATAAGCATATTCAGCAAGAAGTGTTACTTTTTCTCCTGTTACACTTCCCATTGATCCCATCATGAAATAACTATTCATAACACCAACTAATGCATTGATTCCATTAATTTTTCCTTTAGCACATACTATTGATTCATCATCACCAGTATCTTTAATTGCTTGATTTAATTTCTTTTCATAATCAGGAAAATCTAAATGTTTTTCTTCTAAGTCATTAAATAATATTTCATAATTATTATCATCCATAATTTGAGATAATCTCTCTTTAGGTGTTAATCTAAAATGATAATTACAATATGGACAAACAGATAAATTTTTAAATAAATCCTCTTTAATTATTAATCTATTACATTTTTGGCATTTAGTCATTAAATCATCAGGAACAACCTTAGCAATTGTTTCTTCTTTCTTTTTGACATTTAATTTATCAAGCGCCTCATTAAACTCATTTAATTCTTCCTTACGCTTATCGAAGGCGTTTTGCATAACCATCCAACTCCTTTAGGAACTTTTCTATGAATGTTGTATCATAGTTACCTAAAATAAATGTAGTATGATGCATTAATACATAATGGAATTCTGTGGTAGTTTTAATACCATCAACAATTAATTCCTCTAAGCACGCACGCATCTTTCTAATGCATTCTAGTCTTGATTGACCGAATACGACAATTTTTAAAATCATAGAATCATAATAAGGTGGAATTTGATATCCACTATATACTGAAGTATCGATTCTAACACCCATACCACCAGGTGTATGCATAAATTTAATCAAACCAGGACTTGGTCTAAAATCATTATAAATATCTTCAGCTGTAATTCTACATTCAATCGCATGACCTAATAATTTTACATCTTCTTGCTTATAAGATAATTTTAAGCCATATGCAATTTTAATCATGTTTTTAACTATATCAATATTTGTTATAGCTTCAGTTACTGCATGTTCAACTTGAATTCTAGTATTCATTTCAATGAAATAGAAATTTTCATCCTTATCAACTAAAAATTCAATTGTACCAACACTATCATAGCCAACATATTTGCATGCTTTAATTGCGGCATCATATAGTTTTTCTTTTAAATTCTTACTAATTGATTGACATGGTGCTTCTTCTAGCATCTTTTGATGACGACGTTGCATTGAGCAATTTCTTTCAAATAAATGAATAGCATTACCATGTTTATCACACATAACTTGAACTTCTATATGCTTTGGTGCTTCAATATATTTTTCAATATATAATGAATCATCTGCAAAAAATCTTATTGCTTCATCCTTAGCTTCATTATAAAGACCTTCAAATTCAGTAGGAGATGAAACTAGCTTTATACCTTTTCCACCACCACCTAGTGATGCCTTTATTAAAACTGGATATCCTATTTTATTTGCAATTTCTTTTCCTTCTTCAAGGCTTACTGCCTTATGAGAACCAGGAATAACTGGGACACCTGCTTCAATCATTGAAGATATAGCTTCAGATTTATTACCCATTTTTTCCATTACTTGAGGATTAGGACCAATAAATGATAAGCCACATTTTTCAACCATTCTAGCAAATGTAGGATTTTCACTTAAAAAACCAAAGCCAGGGTGAATTGCGTCACATCCTGTTATACATGCAGCACTTATGATTTGTTCCATATTTAAATATGAATCTTGAGGTAGTGCGCCACCAATACATACAGTTTCTTTTGCTAATTCTTTATGTAAGCTATCTTTATCAGCTTCAGAATAAACAGCGACACATTGAATACCCATTTCTTTGCAGGCACGAATTATACGTACTGCAATTTCACCACGGTTTGCAACTAATATCTTTTTGAACATATTACTCACCTATAACAAAAAGCTTAGTACCAAATTCAACAATTTGTCCTTCCTTAACTGATATTTCTTTAATAACACCATTATTAGGTGCTTTAATTTCATTCATAACCTTCATAGCTTCAATAATACATAATGTTTGTCCAGCCTTAACCTTGCTACCTAATGTAACATAAGGTGCTTGACCTTGAGATTGAGCTTGATGGAATGTACCAACAAGTGGTGATTTTACAATTTCACCTTGAACCTCTTCCTTTACATCTTCACTTTTAGCTTCTGTTTTTTCAATATTTTGAGGAAAAATAGGCATTTGTTGAACCTTATTATCTCTTTTATCAAGTTTGATTTTAATGTCATCTACTTCTAAATCCATGTAAGTTACACTTGATTCTTCAAATATTTTAATAATTCTTTGTAATTGTTTATAATCCATTATTTTTCACCAAGCTTTCTTTGAACTAATTCAACAACATCTTTTATTGTTAATACATTATCCATTTCTTCCCATTCAATGGAAATATTGAAATGTTCTTCTAATTCTAATGTCATTTCAACTGCATATAAGCTATCGATACCAAGGCTTTTTAAATTAGCATCCATAGTAACTTCATTTTCATCGACATTAGCACATTCTACCAATAATTTTTTTATTTCTTCAAACATTATTTTGTCCCCTTTTCCTTTTCCTCTTTCCAGAAATTATCAAGGAAGATTTTATATGCTCCTTCACTAAAAGGAGGCTTTTTTAATAATTCATAAGTTTCATCACTTAATTTTAAATCATTTAATGCATATTCCTTACCAGCATCATAAAATTTTGATAAGTGCTTTTTAATTTTTGCTTCATTTTTTAAAGATATTAAAGTCTTAAGCTGAGGAGCAAAAAGCATTAAATAATTATTTTTTCCACATATACAATCATATTGCTTAATAAGTGGTTCATATACAGGACCAAATTCAGTATAAGCACATGATGTTATAACTACAAATTTTGGAACTATTTCATTTCTTATTCCGTGGAAAGATTCACCATTAACTGGTGATTTTTGACCACGATAGGTTTTAAGCATAGATAACATTCTATCTGTAAAAACCTTCATCATACCAGGCATACCAAAGAAAAATAATGGATATGATTCAATAAAAATATCAGCTTCTAATATTTTTCTTTTCATCATTTCTATATCATCACCTTTGATGATGCATTCTCCTTCAGTTCTTCCCCAGCAAGATAAGCATCCTAAGCAGGGCTTAATATTTAAATCATTTAAATTAATATATTCAACTTCGGCTTTTGATTCACTAACAATTCCATCAACAAATGCTTTAGTAACTAAAATAGTTGTTGATTCATTAGCTCTAGGGCTTCCGTTTAATATTAAGATTTTTTTAATATCCTTCCCCACTTTAAAATACCTCTATTCACCAAAAATTTGTTTTCTATCTGCCTTTGTAAATGTCATTGTACCTTTTGCTCTTAATTCATTATCTACCATTACTTTAGCATCTAAAATTGCAAAAGGACCAACAACTTTATTTTTTGTAACTGTAATTACTAATTGATCACCTGGAATTACAGGCTTTGAAAATTTAAAATTATCAACCTTAGCTAATACATAAATTGCATCAGGATCAGCAGCATCTGTATCAAATACAAATGAAGATAGCTGAGCACATGATTCAATAATTAATACACCAGGCATAATTGGAGCACCAGGGAAATGACCCATAAAATATGGTTCATTAATTGATACATTTTTTATACCAACTGCAGATTCACCTGGAGTTACTTCTAATACCTTTTCAATCATTTGAAATGGTGGTCTTTGTTTAATTCTTTTATTGATATCATTAATATTCATCATAGTGAAAGTCCTCCATCAAGAGTAATTACTTGACCAGTAACATATGAGAATTCATCGCTTGCTAAAGCTAAAACTATATTACTTACATCTTCACTATTACCAAATCTTCTTAAAGGAATATTCTTTAAATATTCTTCTTTTTTCTCATCAGATAATGTATCAATCATTTCTGTTTCAATGAAACCAGGAGCTACAGCATTACAACGAATACCACGGCTTCCCATTTCTTTAGCTAATGTTTTTGTAAATTGATTTACTGCACCCTTTGTTGCGCTATAAACAGTTTGACCAGGTAAAGAGAATGTACCTGATACTGATGACATATTAATAATTACGCCGCTTCTCTTTCTAGCCATTTTAAGTGCACATTCTTTAGCACAATAAAAGTAGCCTTTAACATTTAAATTAAAGCATTCATCTAGGTTCTCTTCATGTAAACCTATTAATGGTTCATCACGAACAATACCAGCATTATTAACTAAAACATCAATTTGTTTATATGTATCAAATACTACCTTAACCATTTCTTTTACTTCTTCATATTTTGATACATCTGCTTTATAAAGCATGCCATCGCCACCATTTTGTTTGATAATATCAAGTACTTCTTGGGCTTTAGCTTCACTTCTTGCATAATTTATTACTACTGTATAACCATGACTTCCAAGCTTGATTGCACATGCACGACCAATACCACGTGATGCACCTGTAACTATTGCTACTTTCATAATTGCCTCCTATTTTTCTAATACTAAAGCTGTATATGATCCACCTAAGCTATAAGATATAACTAATACCTTATTTAATTCGCTTGAAGAAACCTTTGTAGCTTTTGCATTTTTATTTTCAATTTCATAACCATTAATTTCTTTAATATCGCCAGATAGCATTAATGCTGCTGTTGCAAATGACATAGCGGCACCTGCTGCTCTTGCTTCACCAACTTTTTCTTTAATTTCAACAGTCTTTATCTTATTAAACATCTTAGATAAAACATTTAATTCAACATCATCTGTATCCTTATTACCATTAGCAAAGCCAAATACTACATTAATAGAATTAATATCAACATTTGCATCTTTAAGTGCTAAATTAATAGCCTTTTCTAATGCTTCATCAGTATTTTTAATTGTTTTAATATCACATGATTTATGAGCCATACCATAGCCTAAAACATGAGCGTATGCTTTTTTATCTGTATTCTTTTCAAGCATTATAGATACAGAACCATCTGATAAATTGAATCCATTAGAATTACTAAATGGTTTAACAACATTATTTGTAGATAATTTTTCAGTATCGTATAATGTTTTAATTATTTCAACATTTTCATCAGTACCTGTAGCGATAACTGCTTTTTCTTTATTCTTTCTTAAGATATCCATTGCATATGCAACTGATTGAATACCTGATTGGCTACCATTTGTAATTGTTACATTATATCCTTTTACACCAGATACAATTGATAAATAACCACCAGCTGCATTATATACTGTATTAGGGAAATTAAATGCTGAACCAAATGCATTACCTTTTTCAGTAATATTTTGTTGGAATTGTAAGCATGTTGCAAGAGCACCTTCACTTGTACCAACTACAATACCAATATCTGTTGCAGTATTATCATTTAATTCATAATTAGCATCTTTAATTGCCTTCATACCAGATACAACTTGAAGCTTAGATAAATTATCATGCTTTCTAAAAGTCATACCAGCATTAAATTCATCATAATCACTTCTTGTAGTTGTTGAATTTAAAGATGATGCTTCTAAATTAGAATTTAATATACCATTTATAAAATCTTCTTTGTTGTTACCAAATGGAGATACAATACCTAAACCTGTAACAGCAACCTTTTCATTTGAAGTTTTAACATCATATTTACCTTTTTCTTTTGTAAATACGATTGATGCATTGTTTCCACCAAATGCGAAGCTATTAGACATAACTACATCTAATTCTTTTTTCTTTGCTTTATTAGGAACAAAATCAATTTTACGTGCATTTTCCTTTAAGCTTTCTAAATCATCGTCACTATAGCCAAGTGTAGGTAGGACAACATTTTCAGTTAAGCATTTAATTGCAAATACTGCCTCAATTGCACCAGCTGCACCTAAGCAGTGACCAACCATAGCTTTAGTTGAAGATACTGATAAATTATCATTTTCATTATCAAAAATTGTATGTAAGCTTAAGAATTCAGCATAATCATTTTTATGTGTACCTGTACCATGAGCATTGATATATCCAATATCCTTTTTATCAATATTTGAAGTTTCAATTGCCCAGTTAATAGCGTTCATTTGACCTTCGCCATCTTCTCTTGGTGCAGTTATATGATGAGCATCTGATGATACACCTGATCCTAATACTTCACAATAAATCTTAGCATTTCTCTTTTTAGCATGTTCATAAGATTCAACTACTACAACACCTGAACCCTCACCAAGTGTAATACCTGTACAATGGTTAAATGGAGAGCAAGGATTAGAATCTAGTGCATGTAGTGCTAAAAATCCTGCATAAGGTACTGATGCGAATGCATCTGTTCCACCTGCTAAAACAACATCAGCTTTTCCTGCTCTAATTAAATCACAAGCATAAGAAATAGAAATTGTACCAGCTGCACAAGCATTAGCTACGTTTGTAACTACACCACCGATATTGAAATATGCTGCAACATCATTTGCAATTTTAGATATTGGCATATTTTTAATATCATTTTCATCCATGTTATTTTCATAATAATGCGCAATTGATACGGCACCACCAACACATGAACCCATGATTACTGATACTCTTTCAGAACCATCAAATGAAGTTAATTTAGCATCAGCCATAGCTTCCTTTGCTGCTTTAATAGCGAATACAGATACTCTATCCATATTATTTGTACCATCTACGCTAGATAAATCAAAATTTTTAACCTCTGCTGCTAAATTAGCATAACAATCCTTTGTATCAAGTGAAGTAGTCTTTTTTATTCCTGATACACTATTTAATGCGTTATTAAAGCATTCATCAACATTATGTCCAATTGCTGAAATCATACCTAAGCCTGATATCACACAACGATTTTTATTATCCATTTTTTATAATCTCCTTTTTTATGATTAAATAGAAAAAAATAATTGCAAGCCTATAAGCTTGCAATCATAAACTACATATGGGCAACAATATAAGCTGCTAAACTATCAATATTCTTGAAATTAGCTTTATCAATTCCTGATGTTGAAACACCAAATGTATCGTCAATAAATGAAATTAATTCTATTGAGTCAATTGAATCAAGACCAATTCCTTCACCGAATAAAATAGTATCATACTCTAAATCGCTTGGATCTACTCCTAAGTTATTAACGAAGAAATCCTTTAATTGTTGTTTTACTTCCATTTCAGTCATATAAAATTCTCCTTTAATCAAACATTTAATTCACTTATATTATTAAATATAAACAAATGACATCGTAATTATAATATGTAATAATGAAAATGTCAAGCGAACTAAACATTATTTAAAGGATAAATATATAATATTTATTCATTGTTAATTGAAAAAGTAAATTCCGCTGGAAATAGTTGAACTTTATGATTTGTAAAACTAAATTCCGTTCATGGTATAATAATAGTTACCTTAGTTTTGGCTGTGGGGAGGTATAC
>CADBQV010000083.1 GCA_902796895.1 uncultured Erysipelotrichaceae bacterium
TAGAAAATTTTAAGATTATAAGATATCAAATTTTATGTCCTCAATCATTAAAGAAGAATCAAATTAAGTTTTTGTATCATCTATATTCTGATGTTGATTGTGGTGAATATAGTGAGTACAAAGATTTTGGATATTATTATTATAAAAGTATTCTAAATAGAGATTTAAAATGGATTATTAATCATACAATTTATGGTAAACGCAACAAAGAATCATTTGATTTTGAAATATTAGAAGTTGATTCTAATAATAATATATGGAATGAAGGGTTTGATTTGATGGACGATAATGAGAAACTTATAAAAAATGAATTTGTTAATAAATAAAAGTGTTTATAATCAAAATGGCGATGCAATTGTGTCGCCATTTATATTTGCTTAATTAACATATTTATTATATAATAAATACGTTAATGTTTTTAAGGAGCTTTTAATGAAAAGTGATAGTAATGGATTAAAAATAGTCACAAAGGCTATTGAAGAGGTTAAAAAAAGATTATATGAATTGGAATTAAAAGATAATCCAGATTTAACATGGAAGGAATTTGAAAAAAGATTTGATTCATTTAATGACCCAACCCCAAATGAAATAAAAAATAAAATATTTAAAGAAGAAATGGATAAATTTATTTTAGAAGAAAAAGATTTATCTATCAGAAAACTATTAATAATATTAAAGGATAGTATTTCATTTGAATTAATAGAACCTAAAAAAAGAACTATTTTAGATATAATAAAACCAATAATAAAAATAATATTTAGAATTATAATATTATATATATTATCTGTTTCATTATTTGGACTTTTCTCTTATACATTAAATACTGATACAAAATTAATATTTATATTATCAATAATTACTACAATTGTTATATCATCAATTGAATTAATTGATAATTCTATAACTTTATTTATATATGATCCATTTTTGAAATATAAAGCATTAATACTTTATATATTCATTTTTGTTATGATTAATTTAACATTTTTTGAAATATTTTCAACATCAATAATTTGGATTTTATTTATACCAATTTTATATTATTCATATACAAGAATAATAAAATTACTAAAAAAATCCAATATATTTTAGGAGGTAATATGAAAGTATCTGTTTTAAGATTAGCTTTAGATAATAATTTAGAAATACTTGCCGGAAGTGAAGGAAAGGATGCTGTAATCGAAGAAGATGAATTATCTCGTCCAGGACTTGAATTTACAGGATTTTTCGATTTCTTTGATGGTGGTAGAGTCGTATTAATTGGTACAAAAGATGCTACATTCTTAGATACACTTGGTGAGGATGTAATTAGAAAAAACGTAGAAGAATTATTTAAAAAGAAGCCACCATGCTTAGTATTTAGTGGTAGAGTAAAAATCAATGAAGTATTCTACGAGATGGCAGAAAAATATAAATTAACTATCTTAAGAAGTAGCTTAAGAACTACTCAAACATCTTCTAAATTATATTCATATTTACAAGATAAATTAGCTGAAAGATTATCTATTCATGGAACACTTATGGATATTAATGGTATGGGTACATTAATTATTGGTAAATCAGGAATAGGTAAATCAGAAACAGCCCTAGATTTAATTAAAAGAGGTCATCAATTAATTGCCGATGATTTAGTTGAAATAATTGAAAAAGAACCAGGAAACCTAATTGGTACATCACCTGATATTTTAAAAAGATATATGGAAATAAGAGGTATTGGTATTGTAGATGTAGTAACTATGTTTGGTGCCTCTGCATATCGTGAAAGAAAAAATATTAGACTTGTTGTAGAATTAGAGGCTTGGGATGAAGATAAATATTATGATAGATTAGGTCTTGATGAATTAAAAATAAAATATTTCAATACTGAAATATCAAAAGTAGTTATACCAGTTTTACCTGGTAGAACAGTATCACTTTTAGTTGAATCAGCTGCGATGAACGAAAAATTAAAATTATTAGGACATAATGCAGCTAAAGATTTTATTGAAAAGGTAGATAATAAAGCATCTAACAAGAAAGATGGTGAATAAAATGTTAAATTTTTTATCAGATCTTCCTAAAAGCTTCAAACTATTTGGAACACTTGAAATCCAATTTTACGCTATATGTATATTAACAGGTGTCATACTAGCTACTATATATATGCTTCATGAAGCTAAAAGATTAGGTGTATCATCTAATTTTGTGTATTTAGGATTAATAATAGGACTTCCTGTAGGAATTATATGTGCTAGAATTTGGTATGTAATATTTAATTTAGATAAATTTTCTAATTTTGCCCAAATGATAGGCTTTACTGACCAAGGCTTTAAGCTAGAAGGTATCGGTATTCAAGGCGCAATTATGGGTGCATTTATATCAATCTATATTTTATGTAAAGTTAAAAAGGTATCATTATTTAAAGTATTTGATATAATGGCTCCTGCATTTTTAATTGGACAAATATGTGGTAGATGGGGAAATTTCTTTAATCAAGAATTATATGGACCTGTAATTGGTGAAGGATGGTATAGAGATTTTATATCTAATATGCCTTTATTAAAAGATTATATGTTTATTAATGGTGCATATAGACATCCTGCATTTTTATATGAATCATTATTAAATTTAGTTGGCTTAATTACACTTATTGTAATGCGTCATAAATTTAAAAAATTAATGATTGGTGATTTACTTGGTTATTATTTAATTTGGTATGGTACTGTTAGAATAATAACTGAATCAATAAGATTAAATAGTGGTGTAAATGAACCACTTATGGCAGGACCTATTCCTGTATCAATTTTACTTTCTATAATATTTATTATTGTAGGTATTACTTGGTTAATACTTAAAAGATTTACAAATAAAATTGTTAAAGAAGAAGCAAAATATGAAGGAGATAATCCTTTTAAAAGATATTTTGCTTCAGTAAAAAATGATTTCCATAATACACCAATGCTATATTATATTGATGTTGTAAATGAAATTAAACAAAATAAATTTGATACTATCTTATTTGATAATGATGGTACTTTAGTAGATACTAGAGAATTAATTGATAAATCATTTATATATACATTTGAAAGATTTAGACCTGATTATGAATTATCTAATGAAGAATTAGATTCATTCTTTGGTCCTACACTATATCAAACATTTTCTAAATATGGTAAGGATGAAGAAGAAATAAATGAAATGATTAAATGTTATAGAGAATATAACATTCCAAATCATGATCATATGGTTAAAGCATTCCCATATGCAAAAGAAACATTAAGAACATTACATAAAAAAGGATATAAAATAGGTGTAGTATCATCTAA
>CADBQV010000084.1 GCA_902796895.1 uncultured Erysipelotrichaceae bacterium
TTATCTCCAATTAAAACAGGAGAAGCAGTTATTACAAATGGTTATAATTTAAAAGCTAAATATATAATCCATACGGCAGGACCAATATATAATAATAAAAATGATTCAATTTATTTAAGAAATTCATATTATAATTCATTAAAGCTTGCCAATAATTATAATTTAAAATCTATTGCATTTCCATCTATATCTACAGGTATATATGGATATCCAATAAAGGATGCAGCAAGTGTTGCGATAAACGCTATATATGATTTTTTTAATGATTATAAAAATAGTAGTATAGATACAGTATACTTTTATTTATTTGATAATAATACATATAATATATATAAAGAAGAATTAGAAAAGAGAAATGGTTAATCATTTCTTTTTTCTTTATAATAAAAATGATATAATTATCATGGTGGTTATATGGAATATAGAATAAAAGAAGTATTATCTAATGGTTTTTCATTAGGTAATATAAAAAAAGAAATAGAAATAAAAGATAATATCAAAATATTATCAAAAGAAAAAGAGAAAGAATTATTTTCAAATTCAGTTTTAAAATCATTAAATGAAATAAATCTTTTAAAAGAAAAAGAAAAGGATTTATATGAATATTTATGTGTTCAAGAATTAATGATTAATGATCCATTACTTAAAAAATCTGTCTTCAAATTGATTGATGAAGGAAAAAGTGCTAAGGATGCAATATCTATATCTATGGATTATGTAATTGATAATTTAGCATTATCTAATTCTAATTATTTAAAAGAAAGAGTAGAAGATATTAAAGATGTTGTATCTAGATTAATAATGAATTTAAGTAATAAGAAAAATAAAGAAAAGAAAAAACCATTTATTCTATATACTAATAATTTAAAACCTTCATATATTATAAATAACCACGAAAATATATTAGGTGTTATAGCTAAAAATGGTGGTATAACAAGTCACAGCACCATTATTTGCAAAAACTATAACATACCTTATGTTATTGCAGATATTGAATTTAAAGAAGATGATTTATGCTATATCGATACAAGAAAGAATATAATAATTATTAATCCTAGTTTAGATATAATGGAAGAATATATTAAAGAAAAAAATGAAGAAACAAAATATACGATGAAGGCTATAGATCATAAAGGTTATAAATTTTTAGCAAATGTTCAGTCTAATAATGATTTAAAATATGTCTTAGAATATGATTTTGATGGCGTAGGATTATATAGAACAGAATTTATATTTATGAATTCTAATAGAGCTTATACATTTTTAGAACAATATGAAATATATAAAGAAGCTATAACTTTAATGGATAAAAAAAGTATTTGCTTTAGAACATTTGATATTGGTGATGATAAAGAAATATCATATTTAAAAGCAAATAAAAAAGGAATTGATAATTATATCAATAATAAAGAATTATTTGAGACTCAAATAAAAGCTTTATTAGAAGCTAATATCCATGATAATATATCAATTATGTTTCCGATGATTGAATCTAATTACGAATTTAATTATTTAAGAGATTGGTTAATAGATATAGCTAAAAAATATAATTATAAAATACCTAAAATTGGTATGATGCTAGAAACTAAATTAGCTCTTGAAAATATCAATGAATTTAAAAATGTTGATTTCATATCTATTGGTACTAATGATTTAACCTTTGAATTATATAATATAGAAAGAGAAAAGGTTAAAGAAATAGATAATATTAAAATATTAGATGACTTACTTAATAAAATTAAAATAGTAATTGATTATTGTAATAAATATAATATTGAATTATCAATATGTGGTGAAATTGCAGGAATTAAAGATATTGCTTTAAAATTATATGAAATAGGTATTAAAGCATTATCTGTTTCACCAAGCAATATTAAATCATTAAATCAAAGCTATACTGAATTTATTAATAAATAATTAAAATATTTGTATTTTATTTAATATTAAAGTATAATTGTTTTGTCATTTAAAAAAAGAATTGGAGATAATATTATGAGTACACTTGTTGTTGTAGGTTCACAGTGGGGTGACGAAGGAAAAGGTAAGATTACAGATTACTTAGCACAAAATGCTGATGTAGTTGTAAGAAGCCAAGGCGGTAATAATGCCGGACATACTATTTCATTTGGTGGTGAAAAATTCGCATTAAGAAGTATCCCATCAGGTATTTTTAGTCCACACATTAAAAATGTAATGGCAAATGGTATGGTAATTGACCCTAAACAAATGCTAGAGGAATTAGAAGGATTAGAAGCAAGAGGAATAAAGGATTATCAATTATTTATTTCTAATCGTGCTCATATTGTACTTCCATATCATAGATTATTAGATGGTGCTTTTGAGCAATTTAAGGGGGATAAGAAAATCGGTACTACAAAACGTGGTATTGGCCCTGCATATGCTGATAAAGCAAATAGAATTGGTATAAGAATTGCTGATTTAATTGATCCTGAATTATTTAAAATAGCACTTTCTGATACACTTAAAATTAAAAATATGGAATTAAAAATGGTAGGTGAAGAACCACTTGATTTCAATTCTATTTATAATGAATATAAAGAATACGGACAAAGAATTAAAAAATATGTATGTGATACATCTGAATTATTAGAATCAGAAATCGAAAAAGGCAGCAAAGTATTATTTGAAGGTGCTCAAGGTGTAATGCTTTGTATTGATCATGGTACATATCCATATGTTACATCATCATCACCTACAGCTGCATCAGTACCACTTAACGCAGGTATCGCACCAAGATATATCAATAATGTCTTAGGTATTTGTAAAGCATATACAACTCGTGTTGGTGAAGGACCATTCCCAACTGAAATTGAAGGCGATTTAGCTAATTATATTCGTGAGCGTGGTCATGAATATGGTACAGTTACAAAACGTCCAAGAAGAGTAGGATACCTAGATGCAGTTGCTCTAAATTATGCTAGAAGAGTATCTGGTATTAATTATTTATCATTAATGCTATTTGATGTATTATCAGGCTTAGAAGAATTAAAAATATGTTATGCATATGAAATTGATGGCAAGGTTGTTAAAACAATGCCTGCAACATTAAAGGAATTAGAAAACGCAAAACCAATGTATGTTACACTTCCAGGCTTCAAAGAAGATATTACAAATGTTAAATCATTTGATGAATTACCAGAAAATGCTAAATTATACATTAAAAAGGTAGAAGAATTAACAAATACTAAAGTGGCTATGTTTAGCGTAGGACCAGATAGATTACAAACTATTAAATTAATTGAAATATTCTAATATGGAAAAAATATTAGTATCAGCTTGCCTTTATGGTAAGAATGTAAAATATAATGGTAAAAACAATTATATTTCAAAAATAAAAGAATTAGAAAAGAAATATGAATTAATATTAATATGTCCTGAAGTATTTGGTGGTTTAAGTATTCCAAGAGATCCATCAGAAATAAATAATGATAAGGTTATATCTATAAAAGGAAAAGATGTAACAAATAATTTTAATATAGGTGCTAAAAAAGCCCTAGATTTGGCAATTGAAAATAATTGTAAAATTGCGATACTTAAAGAAGGCTCACCTTCTTGTGGTAAAAATTATATTTATGATGGTACATTTAGATCTATAAAAATAGATGGTATGGGAATAACTACAAAATTACTTAAAGAAAATAATATTAAAATATATAATGAAAAAGAAATAGATTTATTATTAATGCCATGATTTATGTGGCATTTTTTTCTTGTTTAATAATATATAATAAAATAAAATATATATAAGGGGGGATTATTTATGCCATATATAAGAATAAAAGCTTATCCAAAGGATGATAAGACAAAACAAAAAGTAGTAGATGAAATAAATGAAATATTTAAAAAATATTGGGGATGTCCTGAAAGTGCGATATCTATTTCAATGGAATCTATAGATCCATCATGCTGGGATAAGGATGTAAGAGAAAAAGAAATATTACCAAATCAAGATAAAATGATGATTTTTGATGGTAAAAAGAAATATTAAAATTAGAAGAACAGACTAAATTTTAGTTTGTTCTTTTTATTTTCTAAAAAAATTTTAAAAAAATTAGCACTCCACTATTGACAGTGCCAAAAAATGTGATATACTATAAGTGTAATTGGCAGAGAGACAGTAAGAGTGCCAATAGAAAGAGGGAATAGAAAATGAGAAATGATTTATATAGTTTTGTAAATGAATTTAACAATATGTTTTACGATGGAGGTTACAAAGCATTTCCAATTGATGTTTTAGAAACAGAAAACGGATATGAGGTTGTAGCGGATATCGCAGGAGTAAAGAAGGAAGATATCAAAATTGAATTCGAAGATGGAATTCTAACAATTATGGCAACACTTCCTAAAAATAAGGAAAATAAGAAGTATTTAATCCATGAAAGATTAAACCAAAGATTAAGAAGAACAATTAATTTTGGTGATATTAAAGAAGATTCAATTAAAGCTTCTTATGAAAATGGTCTTTTAACTGTTAATATCTTACTTAAAAAAGAAGAAAAGGTTAAAAAGACAATTGAAATTCAATAATATGTTTAATATAGAAAGAGGGTAAGTTTATGTACAATTTAGAAAATAAAAAAAATAATTATTTAAATTTATTTGATGGTTTTGATGACTTATTTAACGGAATGCTTGAAAAAGACATGAAGACTAACATTGTGGAAAATGATGATAATTATATTATTACATCAGAAATTCCAGGGGTATTAAAGGAACAGGTAAATATTAATGTAGAAGATTCTACTTTAACAATTAAAGTTAATAAACAAGATGTTAAAGAAGAAAAGAAGAACTACATTGTTAAAGAAAGAGTAGAAAAAGAGGTTTCAAGATCATTCTATCTAGATAATATGAATGAAGATGAAATCGAAGCCAAGATGGATAACGGTATTTTGACAATCAAGGTTAATAAGCTAAAAGATATTAAACCTAAACAAAAGACCATAACAATTGAGTAATTAAGTTAATTTGAAATATACACACCATTCTCCTTTCGGGTGACTATATGTCACCCACTTTTTTTATTTATTTAATTAAAATAAATGCTATAATTAATTTGGTGGTAAAATGCTTGATATAATTATTCCTCAATATAAAGAAAATGATAATGATATAAAGCCTTTATTAGATTCAATTATAAATCAAGAAGGTATTGATTTTAATTTAATTAATGTATGTATTGTAAATGATAATTCTGATACATTATTATCTAAATCATTTTTAGAAAATTATAATAAATTAAATATAAAATATATTAGAACTAAAGAAAACAGAGGCCCAGGTCTTGCAAGACAATATGGTATTGATAATACATTTAATAAATATATTATGTTCTTAGATTCTGATGATGAATTATTTGATAATAAATCATTATATGCAATATTTCAATTTATCAAAATAAAAAAGCCTATATATTTAGTATGTAATATCGCAGTTGAGGTATATGATAAACAAAATACAAAAGGATTAAAAATAAAAAAAGGAAAAGATACATTTCCATGGATGCATGGAAAAGTATATGATAGAAGCTTTTTAAATGCTTTTAATATTAGATTTTCTGATAAAGTAAGACATTTAGAGGATGGATATTTTACAACATGTGTAATTGGTTCATTAAAATTAAATGAAATATCTTTTTTAGATTATACTGTATATAGATGGAAAATAAACGAAAAAAGCTTAACAAGACAAACTCAAGAATTTAATTATTCTGTAATGGTATTTGATGATTTTTTCCATACACCATTTTATGCATATGATTTTTTATCAAAAGTAAATAGTAAATATAGATATTCATATATCGTAAGTGCGATATTTGGTATCTATATTATGTTAAATTCTTATATTTTTTCATCTGATAAATTAAAAGAAAAAAGAGAATATTATTTAAATTTATTAGAAATAGAAGTAATGAAAAAAAGAAATTTATTTATAATTATTAAGCATGATGATTTAATTAAATTATTTGAAAATGAAAAGAAGGAATTATTAGAAAGAAACAATATTAAAGAAGTATATAAAAATGTTGATGATTTTATAAATGAATATATAAAAACTAAAAGCTCAGTTTGCTGAGCTTATTTTTTTTAAAAAAGATATATTTTTTTAAAAATATGTGATAAAATGTAAAAGAATATTGATTAATTTATAATTAAATAGAAAGGGGGAGAAGTAATGACATTTGTTGAAAACAAAGGTGGAAATAGAATAGAAGTAAAACCAAGTTCAAGACACACTGTAATTTTAGATAGTGAATATGATAGTTCTATAAAAATTAAAGAAAACTTAGAATTAAAATCTCATGATTTTGATAATTTAATAAATATAAAAGAAGCTGCAACTCCTCCTTTAGAAACAGTAAGAATTAATGAGAAAAATGATGATAATATAGCTGAAGATTCTGTATCAAAGCCTGAAGAATCATTAAAGGAAAGATTAGATAGAGTTAATAAATTAAGCAATAATTCTGATACAGGATTAAATTCTAATACAACTCAATCTGGTCAAA
>CADBQV010000085.1 GCA_902796895.1 uncultured Erysipelotrichaceae bacterium
CCGTCATAGAAAAGGATTACCAGTTCGTGGACAAAATACACGTAACAATTCTCGTACTCGTAAGGGTCCAAGACATACTATAGCTAATCACAAGAAGTAGGAGGATAAGATAAAATGGCACGTAAAGTTACAAAGCGTCGTACAAAGAGAAACAGCCCACTAGGTGTTGCTCATATTCATTCGACTTTTAATAATACAATCGTTACTATCACTGATCCAGAAGGAAATGTTATTTCTTGGAGTAGTGCTGGTGCATTAGGCTTCAAAGGTAGCCGTAAATCAACTCCTTTTGCTGCACAAATGGCTGCAGAAGCAGCTGCTAAATCTGCAGTTGACCAAGGCGTTATGAAGGTTGAAGTTTCAGTAAAGGGTCCAGGACAAGGCCGTGAAGCAGCAATTCGTTCTTTAACAGTTGCTGGTTTAGAAATTACAGCTATTACAGATGTTACACCTGTACCACATAATGGTTGTCGTCCACCTAAGCGTCCTCGTGGATAGTCCAGTAGAATTAATTAAGTAGTACAAATATAAATTTAAAATTTAATATTTATTTAAAACTTTATTAATAAAAATAGGAGGCCCATTAATTAATGAAAGATTTAAAATTTAGAAAGCCACAGGCTTATCAAGAAGATTCAAGCAATCCAAACGTTGGTAGATTTGTTATATCACCTCTTGAAAGAGGATTTGGTATTACACTTGGAAATGCATTAAGAAGAACTTTATTATCTTCTTTACCAGGTGCTGCATTTGTTAACGTTAGAATTGATGGAGCTCAACATGAATTCCAAAATGTTGATGGAGTAGTTGAAGATGTTATTACTATTATTCTTAACTTAAAGAGAGTAGTATTAGACGTTGATTCAGACGATCCTAACTATGAGAAGGTTGTTGAAATTGATCATGCCGAAGGTGAAGTAACAGCAGCTGATATTATTCATGATAATGAAATAGTAGTAGTTAATCCTAATCAACATATCGCAACAGTTGCTAAGGGCGGAAGACTTCATATGTTCTTAACAGTTCGTCGTGGAGTTGGTTTCGTTACATCAGTAGCAAATAAGCAATATGTAAAAGAAGTATCTCAAATTTCTATTGACTCTATTTACACACCTATTTCAAATGTTTCTTTCAATGTTGAAAAGACTCGTGTTGAAGGTGTAAATGAAGCATCATTTGATAAACTAGAAATTGAAGTTACAACAGATGGTTCTATTTCAGCTAAGGAAGCTTTAGCTATAGCTTCTAAAATGATGATTGAACACTTAGAAGTTGTTGTTGAATTAAGCGAAAAGGCTTCTAATACTGATTATATGATTGAAGCTGAACAAACTAATACTGATGACAAATTAGATATGAAGATTGAAGATTTAGTATTATCAGTTCGTTCATATAATTGTTTAAAGAGAGCTAATATTGAAACTATTGGTGAATTAACATCAAAAACAGAAGAAGATATGATTAAGGTTAGAAACCTTGGTAGAAAATCTTTAAAAGAAATTAAAGAAAAACTAGAAGCATTAAACTTAGGCTTCAAGAAAAATTAGTCTAAAAGGAGAAATATATCATGGCATACAGTAGATTACGCCGTAGCTCAGATCAAAGAAAAGCTTTACTACGTGATTTAGTAACAGATTTAATCTTAAATGGTCAAATTGAGACTACATTAGCAAAAGCAAAAGAATTAAAGAGACTTGCAGATAAGATGGTAACTCTAGGCAAAACTAATACTTTAGCTAGCCGTAGACAAGCTGCTTCATTCATTCGTTTTGAAAAGGATGAAGAAGGCAAATATGCAGTTCAAAAATTATTTGCTGAAATTGCTCCTAAATTTGCAAACCGTAATGGTGGATACACTCGTGTAATTAAAACAGGTTTCCGTAGAGGAGACGCTGCACCAATGGCAATTATTGCTTGGGTTGAATAATTTATAAAAATCGTGGACACATAATTGTGTCCACTTTTTTTGCATATAAATGAATTATTTTTGAATATAATTTGAATCTTAAACTATAAAGTGATAATTATATAAAATTTAATGTAAAATAAAGCCTTTTCATTTAAAGAAAAGTATTTGTGTAAACGCTTTTATATGTTATAATAACACTTGTAAGTGTGAAAAAAGGAGAATTATAATGAATAACAAGAATTTATGTGATTTCGATAATGAAATTAGTGATTTAATTGAAAAGGAGTTAGAAAGACAAAGAACTCATATTGAGCTTATTGCTTCTGAAAACTTCGTATCAAAAGCAGTACTTGAAGCTCAAGGTTCTATTCTTACTAACAAATATGCTGAAGGATATCCTGGAAAGAGATATTATGGCGGTTGTGAAAATGTTGATGTAATAGAATCAATTGCTATTGAAAGATTATGCAAATTATTTGATGTTAAATTTGCAAATGTTCAACCTCATTCAGGTGCATCAGCTAATTTAGCTGCTTATAACAGCGTATTAATGCCTGGTGATAAAATACTTGGTATGTCACTTGATGCCGGTGGACATTTAACTCATGGATACTCAGTAAATTTCTCTGGTAAAATTTATCAAGCATTCAATTATGGCTTAAAAGATGATGGCTTTATTGATTATGATAAAGTAGAAGAAATTGCAATGGCTGAATTACCTAATTTAATTGTTGCGGGTGCATCAGCTTATCCAAGAATTATTGATTTCAAAAGATTTAGAGAAATCGCAGATAAGGTTTCTGAAAAAGCAGGAAGAAAATGTTTCTTCATGGTAGATATGGCACATATCGCTGGTTTAGTTGCTGCAGGATTACATCCAAATCCTTGCCAATATGCTGATATTGTAACATCTACAACACATAAAACATTAAGAGGACCAAGAGGTGGTATCATTTTAACTAATGATGAATTATTAGCTAAAAAGATTAATTCATCTGTATTCCCAGGATGCCAAGGTGGACCTTTAATGCATGTTATTGCTGCTAAGGCTGTAGCTTTTAAAGAAGCATTAGATGATTCATTTAAAGTATATGCTACTCAAGTTGTTAAAAACTGTGCTGCATTAGCTGACGAAATGAAAAAATTAGGTTATAGCTTAGTATCTGGTGGTACTGATAATCACTTAATTTTAGTAGATATCTTTGGTTCAGTTGGAATTTCTGGTAAAAAAGCAGAAAATATTTTACATTCAGTAAATATTACAGCAAATAAAAATGCAATTCCTAATGATACACAAAAGCCTACAATCACATCAGGCTTAAGACTTGGTACAGCTGCTATTACAACTAGAGGATTTAATGAAGAAGAAACTAGAATGGTTGCTAGATTCATTGATAAGGCTTTAAGAAATAAAGATAACGAAGAAGTATTAAATCAAGTAAGAGAAGAAGTTATTTCATTAATGGCAAAACATCCATATTTATAAAATTAAGTAAAGGAAGTAAAACAAGATGATTGCTAAAACTAAACAAATAGCTAACATCAGACGTTTGACTAATTACCTACCATCAATTAGATATGTTGAACCAGAATTTGTATATCTTGCAGTAACAAACGCAAGATGTGCTACTGCCGATGTATTTGTAAAACCTGGTGATAAGGTAAAGATAGGTCAAAAGGTTGGCTTAAGACATGGTCCATTTTTTGAACAACCAATTCATTCAACTGTATCAGGTGAAGTAGTTGGTACTGTTAAAAAATTCCATAGAAGCGGTAAATTAACAGAATTTATTCAAATTAAAAACGATCATTTAAATACTTATTGTGAAACAATTAAAGAAAGATCAGATGAAGAAATTGCTAAGCTAACAAGAGAAGATTTTGTTGAAATAACAAAAGACTGTTCATTAGTAGGCTTAGGTGGTTCATCTTTCCCAACTTATATTAAATTTCAAACTACAGATCCTATCGATACTATTTGTATTAATGGTATTGAATGTGAACCATATCTTTCTGCTGACCACAGAATGATTATGGAACATCCAAGAAGAATTGTTCAAGGATGCTTATATGCACTTCAAGC
>CADBQV010000086.1 GCA_902796895.1 uncultured Erysipelotrichaceae bacterium
TTATAATATTAAATATTGTATAAAGATTAAATTAAGATATAGTATTTTCAACATTTGAAAAAAAATTATTGAAAGTACTATATTTTTTTTATATAATAATCAAGTAAGAAAATTTATCTCGAAAGGTTGTGTAGACTATGGGAAGAGCCCATGAAGTACGTGCAGCATCAATGGCAAAGACTGCTGCTATGAAATCAAGTAAATATGCTAAATGGGGAAAGGAAATTTTTGCTGCTGCAAAGGCTGGCGTTCCTGATCCTGAAATGAATCAAGGTTTAAAAAATATTATTGCTCGTGCAAAGAAGGATCAAGTTCCTGCTGACGTTATTAAAAGAGCAATTGATAAGGCAGCTGGTGTTAAATCAGGTGCTACTAAAGAAAAATCATATGAGGGTATGGGTCCAGGTAATGTTGCAGTTATCGTTAACTGTTTAACTGATAATGATAATAGAACATTTACTGAAGTTAGAACTGCATTCCAAAAGACTGGTGGAACTATCGGTTCATCAGTAAGTTATTTATTCAGCAAGAAAGCTATATTTGAATTTGAAGGAATGACAGAAGATGAAGTGTTAGAAGCTTTAATGATGGGCGAAAATGCTGATTATGAAGATATGTCAATTGATGAAGATGGTTTTGTAAAAATTACTGCACAACCAGAATCATTTGAAGGAATTAAGGCTGCAATTGAAGCTGCAAAACCTGAAATTGAATTTGAAACAGCTTCATGCGATATGGTTCCTGCAAATTATGTAGAGCTTGATGAAGATCATTTAGCTAAATTTAAGAGATTCTTAGATATATTAGCAGAATATGATGATGTTGATGAAGTAATTCATAATGCTGTATTACCAGAAGAAGAATAAAAATTTAAAGAGTCGTAAATCGGCTCTTTATTTATTTTATAAATAACTGTATAATATGCTTGGTTAAACGCTTTCATTTAAGAATTGAGTTTAATTTTAGTATCATTTATGATAATATTGTTTTGTATATCGTAAAAATACAGTTGATTTTCTACAAAAAACAAAAAAGGAAGGTATTTTTTATGTTAAGTGACTTAGAAATAGCACAACAAGCAGAAATTAAACCTGTAAAGGAAATAGCAAAAAAATTAAATATTGATGAGGATGATTTAGAATTTTATGGAAAATATAAAGCTAAAATTGATCCTAAAGCAATTAAAAGTAATAAAAATGGTAAGGTAATTTTAGTTACTGCAATTTCCCCTACTCCAGCTGGTGAAGGAAAATCAACTACAACTATTGGCTTATCTGATGCATTAAATAAATTAAATTATAATACAATCGTTGCTTTAAGAGAACCATCATTTGGTCCTGTTATGGGAGTTAAAGGTGGAGCAACTGGTGGAGGATATGCTCAAGTTATTCCAATGGAAGATATTAATTTACATTTTACTGGTGATTTCCATGCAATAACTACTGCAAATAATGCAATAGCTGCAATGCTTGATAATCACATTCATCAAGGAAATAAACTTGGAATTGATCCAACAAGAATTATATGGCATAGATGTCTAGATATGAATGATAGAGCACTACGTAGTGTAATAGTAGGACTTGGTGGTTCATCTAATGGTCAACCTAGAGAAGATCATTTTGATATAACAGTTGCAAGTGAAGTTATGGCTGTACTTTGTTTATCTAAGGATATGGATGATTTTAAAGAAAGAATAGGAAGAATCGTTGTTGCATATACTTATGATAAATTACCTGTTACAGTTAAAGACCTAAATGCTGTAGGTGCTGTTGCTGTTATTATGAAAGATGCATTAAAACCTAATTTAGTTCAAACGCTTGAACATAACCCAGCATTAATTCATGGTGGACCATTTGCAAATATAGCACACGGCTGTAATTCAGTTATCGCAACAAAATCTGCAATAAAATTAGCTGATTATGTTGTGACAGAAGCAGGATTTGGTGCTGACTTAGGTGCAGAAAAATTCTTTGATATTAAATGTAGACAAACAGGTATCAAGCCTTCATGTGTTGTAATGGTTGCTACTATTAGAGCCCTTAAGATGCATGGTGGTGTATTAAAAGAAGATTTAAAAGAAGAAAATGTTTTAGCGCTTAAAAAAGGTATAGTTAACCTTGAAAAGCATATTGAAAACATTAAAAAATATAATTTACCTTATGTTATTGCCATTAATAAATTCTATACAGATACTCAAAATGAAATTGATGTATTAGAAAAATGGGCAAAGGAAAACAATCATCCAATTTCATTATCTGAAGTATTTACTAAAGGTAGTGAAGGTGGAATTGATTTAGCTAAAAAAGTTATTAATGAAATTAATTTACACGATGGTGCTAATACATTTAAATTTATATATGATAGTGAAGCATCAATTAAAGATAAGATTACAACAATAGCTAAAGAAATATATGGTGCAGCTAATGTTGAATTTTCATCTCAAGCAAAAACAGAAATGTCTAAATTTAAAAAATACGGCTGGGATAAATTACCAGTATGTATGGCAAAAACTCAGTATTCATTCTCTGATAACCCTAAGCTTCTTGGTAGACCTGAGGGCTTTACTTTAACGATTAGAGAAATAAAGCCATCAATTGGTGCCGGATTCATAGTTGCTCTAACGGGTGATATAATGACTATGCCAGGCTTACCAAAAGAACCAGCAGCTAATAATATGGATATAGTTGATGGAAAAACTGTAGGATTATTTTAAAAGAAAGAGAGATTATTATGGAATATATATTTAATGAAAAGCAAGTTGTTATCAATTTTTCAGAAAACTTTTGTAAAAATGAAATAGAGGTTTTAAATTCAGATTGTTTCTTTGATGTTTTATCAAGATATATTGAACATATATATAAAACAGAGAATCAAGCATTATTACCTTTACTTGATTTAATGCCTAGAAAAAAAGTACCAGGCACTTTAGCTAGAATCTTTAAAATGATTTTTGGCTTAAGCTTTAGTGATATTGAAAAAGTAACAGATGGAAATGAAACAATTAAAAAAGTTATGGAAATGAAATCAGTATTATATGATTTTGTTCAAGATTTCTATAATTATTGGAGAAGAATTGAAAGATATTCTGTTGTATTATCAAGAGTAACTAAGGATGGTGTTGAAGCTTCATCATTCATCCAAGCTCAAACTGAATTTAATGATACAGTATTATCAACATATAGAACTATTTCTGAAAAGCTATATGGTGAAAAATTCCCAATTTATAGACAATTACCTGCTGGTGTAAATGCATCACTTTTATTATCTAAGAATGAATGGATGGATAAGGATTCTAAATATGCATTCTTAGCAAAATGTGAAGCAATTGAACGTATTGTAATTCGTCCACCATTTATTTCATATTCTGCAAAGAATAAGAGAACAGGTACATATCCAGAAGCTAAAGAAAATCCTATTAATAGAATTAAAAATAATTTTGATGCTAAGAGCTATTATTGCTATGCAGCAAAAGTTGGTGGTGCTTTAGCATATGTATATTTCCATAGAGATTATATGGCTCATGGTATTACAATTGGAAATCTATTTGAATTCGTTCCACTAAATTTATGTAGAGGTAAAAAACCAGATTTATTATATATCTTTGGTGGTGATTACGATGGTGAATCAGAATTCTATTATGATAAAGAATCAGATATTTATGTAGGTCTTGCACCACATAATTCATCAATTGATTACTTTGGTTATATGAAAAAAATGTTATTAACATTATATAACACAAAGATGATTGACCAAGGATTCTTACCAATTCATGGTGCTTGTGTAAAAATCACTATGAAAGATGGTACTAAGAAAAATATCGTTATTATGGGTGACTCTGGTGCTGGTAAGAGTGAATCACTTGAAGCATTATCAGAGATGGCAGGAGATAATATTTCTGCACAATTAACTATTTTTGATGATATGGGTACATTTAAAATTGAAAATGACGAAGTTATAGCATATGGTACTGAAATTGGTGCGTTTGTTAGACTTGATGATATGACATCTGGCTATGCATATAGAGAAATGGATAGAGCTATATTTATGAACCCTGATAAGGTAAATTCAAGATTAGTAATTCCTTGTGCTACATATTCTCAAATTATGGCAGGTAACAAGGTTGATATGTATTTATATGCAAATAACTACGATGAAGAATGCGAATCAGAAGTAGAATTCTATAAAACTGCTGATGAAGCAAAGAAGATATTTATTCGTGGTGCACGTCGTGCTAAGGGTACAACTCAAGAAGTTGGTATGACTGAATCATTCTTTGCTAATCCATTTGGTCCTGTTCAAAGAGAAGAACAAACAAGAGTTATTATTGATAAAGTATTTAATAAATTATTTGAAAACAAAATTCCAGTTGGTGTATTACACACAAGACTTGCAGTACCAGGAATGGAACATGATGGTCCAGCTCTAGCTGCTAAAAAATTATTTGAATTAATTGAGGAAAAATAATATGGTTCGTGTTGGAATTATAATGGGTTCAACTTCAGATTATGAAGTTATGCAAGATGCATGTAAGGTATTAGATGATTTTAAGGTTGAATATGAATGTAAGGTAGTATCTGCTCATAGAACACCAGATTTAATGTACGAATATGCTCATAGTGCAGAAGAAAGAGGCATTAAAGTAATCATAGCTGGTGCCGGAGGAGCAGCACACCTTCCTGGTATGACTGCAGCAATGACTACACTTCCTGTTATTGGCGTTCCTGTAAAATCTAGAGCATTAAATGGCCTTGATTCACTTTTATCAATTGTTCAAATGCCAGGTGGCGTACCTGTATTAACAGTAGCTATAAATGGCGCTAAAAATGCTGCATTATCAGCAATTTCAATCCTTGCGACAAATGATAAAGAATTAAGCCAAAAGCTAAAAGATTTTAGACAAAATCAAACTGATTCTGTTTTGAAAGCAACATTATAATTAAAATGCCACAATTATTGGATTTACAATAAATTGTGGCTTTTTTTATTTGACATGTTATAATATCTTTATATGAATGATATCAAATATATTATATTGGGAGAATTAATATGAAACGTTTTTTAAAACATTTATTTTTATCATCACTTGCAACTTTATTTTTAGTTTCTTGTGGTTCTAAAAATGAAAATATAGAAAATACTGATACATTAGATGATGAAGCTTATCAAGTATCAGAAGAAGAATTTAAAAATATGAATAATTTTGGAACAGAATATAGTTGTGATTATAAATTATATTCTGGTAATGTTTTTTATGATGCCGTTTCTTTAATAAGAGACAATAATAAAATTAAATTATCTGAAATACAACTATTAGGTGGACCTAATGTATATTATTATTCAATTGTTGATGGAAACACTTATAAATCAATAAAATATGAAAATGATACTTATGAAAATATTGGTAATTATAATATAGCTGAATTTATGCCACTAGCAACTAGCTATATTAAAATTAATGAAATATATAAAAATGTTAACTATGATTCGAAATCAAATGATTATGTTTTAAAAAATTATAAAAAAAATGAATCTGATACATTTTCATATGAAATGCATTTTAAATTTTTAAACAAAAAACTTTCTTCATATAAAATGATAATTCATATAGATGATACTATTGTATCAAGTAAAGTAACAATAGATTTTAATTATGATAATCAAGATATTCAATTTCCAGAAGAAGTAATCAATATGATAAACAATTAATGCGGATTAAAATCCGTATTTTTTCTTTTATTAATTTAAATTAATAATTTATTATTAAAATGAAAGAGTTTTTATTATTATTTTTCATTTACTACTTAAATCTTTTATGCTAAAATATACAATGTAGTTTTTGTTTTCTTTATTCATTAATACTTATAGTATTAATAATAAAACAATTACTATACTACTTGGATCCGAGGTTTACAAACATGATAAAACTAATGATGCAAGTTAATAAATGTAATCCATTATTAATTAATGGTTGTTTTTTTGTCGCATAAAGGAAAGCATATCTTTTGCTTTCCTTTTAATTTTTATTAGAGGTGTATTATGAAAACTATTGGAATAATAGGCGGCGGTCAATTAGGAATGATGCTAGCAGAAGAAATTCATAATTTAGGTCATAAGGCAATTTGCTTAGATCCTAATCCTAAATGTCCTGCATCATTTGTATGTGATGATGTTGTAGTATCAGAATATGGTAATATCGAAGGACTTAAAAAATTAGGTGATATGACTGACATACTAACATATGAATTTGAAAATGTTCCTGCAAATGAATTAAATTATATTTCATCAAATTATAACATTCCTCAAGGAGTCAAACCTCTATTTGATTCTCAAAATAGAATAAGAGAAAAAGAAAATGCAAAATTACATGGACTTAAAACACCAAAGTTTATGGCAATTAATTCTCTTTCGGATTTGGAAAAAGGAATTAAAGAAATCGGTATTCCTTGTGTATATAAAACAACAACACTTGGATATGATGGACATGGACAGGTGTTAATAAAAGAATTAAATGATATAGAAAAAGTTAAACCATATTTAAATGGTGAAGGTATTTTAGAAGAATTTATAAAATATGATTTTGAAACATCAGTTATTATGGTAAGAAGCAAGGATAAAACAATTGCCTTTCCGATGGGAATAAACAAACATAAAAGAGGAATCTTAGATGTAGTTAGTGTTGATAAAAATATTCCTGTGTTTGATAAAGTGAAAAAAGATTGTATTAAATTTATGGAAAGTGCTAATTATTATGGCATACTTTGTGTAGAAATATTTATTAAGGGTGATGATTATTTCTTTAATGAAATGGCTCCTCGTCCTCATAATAGTGGACACTACACAATTGAAGGATGTCAAACAAATCAATATAAAGAATTAGCAAAATTCTTATTAGACATTCCACTTGAAGAACCAATCTTAAAATCTCCAACAGTAATGAAAAATATATTGGGATTTGATTATGATAATATGAAAAAAATAAAAGAAGATAAAAATATATTTATTCATGATTATCATAAATTTGATGTAAGAGAAAATAGAAAAATGGCTCATATCACTTTTACAAATACAACACTTAGTGATTATGAATTAAAATATAAGAAATTATTTAGTGAGGATTAAGGATTAATATGAAAAATTTTAGAATTTATGTAGAAAAGAAAGAAAAATATCAAGTAGAAGCTAAGTCAAAACAAAATGAGCTTAACTTAAACTTAGGATTAAATTTAAAATCAGTAAGATTAATTAATGTTTATGATTTATTTAATTTCTCAGAAGATTTAGTTAATAAAGCTAAATATAAAGTATTTGGTGAAATTGTTACTGATAATGTATTTGATGAATTAAATTTAGATGGCAAAAAATATATTGCGGTAGAATTCTTACCTGGACAATTTGATCAAAGAGCTTCTTCAGCTATCGATTGTGTTAAATTAATTGATCCTGAAGCTGATATAAACATAAGATCTGGTAAAATATTAATTCTTGATGATGATTTAAGTGATGATGATTTAGCTAGAATTAAGAAATATGAAATCAATGCTGTAGAAGCAAGAGAAAAGGATTTAAGCCAATTAACAGATATGGAAAAAGCTCCTATTAAGCCTGTTGAGGTATTAGAAGGCTTTACAAAGATGCAAGATAGTGAGCTTTTAGATTACTGCAAGAAATATGGTCTTGCGATGAATCAAGATGATTTAAAATGTGTTGTTGAATACTTCAAAAAAGAAGGAAGAGATCCATGGGAGACAGAACTTAGAATATTAGATACATATTGGTCTGATCACTGTAGACATACAACATTCTCTACTGTACTTGATTCTATTTCAATTGATGAATCATTCATGAAATCAGAATTAGAAGAAGCATTAGATAATTATTACAATATTAGAAAAGACCTACAAAGAGAAGAAAAGAAAATTTGCTTAATGGATTTAGCAACAATTGGTGCTAGATACTTAAAGAAAATTGGTAAGCTTGATGATTTAGAAGAATCAGAAGAAAATAATGCATGTTCAATCTTTGTTACAATTGATGTAGATGGTAAGCCTGAAAAATGGTTATTACAATTTAAAAATGAAACTCATAACCACCCTACAGAAATTGAACCATTTGGTGGTGCATCAACATGTCTTGGTGGTGCTATTAGAGATCCACTTTCTGGACGTGCTTATGTATATCAAGCAATGCGTGTAACAGGTGCTGGAAATATCTATGCTGAAGTAAAGGATACAATGGATGGTAAGCTTCCACAAAGAATTATTTCAACTAAGGCAGCAGCTGGTTATTCATCATATGGTAATCAAATTGGTCTAGCTACAACACATGTAAGAGAAATATATCATGAAAATTATGTAGCAAAAAGACTTGAAGTAGGTGCAGTAGTTGGTGCTGTTCCTGCAAATCAAATTAGAAGAGAATCACCTCTTCCAGGAGATATTATCTTACTTTTAGGTGGTAGAACTGGTAGAGATGGTATTGGTGGTGCAACAGGTTCTTCAAAAGAACATACAACAAAATCATTAGAGGTATGTTCATCAGAAGTTCAAAAGGGTAATGCACCTGAAGAAAGAAAAATTGAACATTTATTTAGAAGACCAGAAGTAACTAAATTAATTAAAAAATCTAATGACTTTGGTGCAGGTGGTGTATCTGTAGCAATTGGTGAATTAGCTGATGGTCTTGAAATATCTTTAGATGCAGTTCCTACAAAATATAGTGGTTTAAATGCAACTGAAGTAGCTATTTCTGAATCACAAGAAAGAATGGCTGTAGTTGTAGAAGCTAAGGATGTAGATGAATTTGTTAAATATGCTAAAGAAGAAAATATTGAAATAACAAAAGTAGCAGTAGTTACAGAACAAAAACGTCTTGTGATGAATTATCGTGGAAGACAAATTGTTAATATTTCAAGAGAATTTATTGATAGTGCTGGTGCACTTCATCACGCAAATGCAGTAATTAAAAAGGTTGAAGAAAAAAATCCATTTATCAAGGATGCTAAAAACCTAGAAGAAAGAGTATTCCAAACATTATCTGATAATAACGTTGTAAGTCAAAAGGGCTTAATTGAAATGTTTGACTCAACAATTGGTGCTTCAACTGTATTAATGCCTTTTGGTGGTAAATATCAAAAAACTGAAACTCAAGTATCAGTTGAAAAATTACCAGTAAGAAAAGGTTATACAGATACAGCATCTATTATGGCATTTGGTTATAATCCATATATTTCATCATGGAGCCCATATCATGGAGCTGAATATGCAGTAGTTGAAGCAATTTCTAAGGTTGTAGCAGCTGGTGCTAGATATGATAAAATGAGATTTTCTTTCCAAGAATATTTTGAAAGAATGGTAAATCCTCATTCTTGGGGTAAGCCTCTTGCAGCATTACTTGGTGCCCTAAAGATGCAAACAGAATTTGGTCTACCTTCAATTGGTGGTAAGGATTCAATGAGTGGTACTTATAATGAAACATATAATGTACCTCCAATGCTAATGGCATTTGGTATTACTTCAGTAAATGCTAATAATGTAATTGCACCTGATTTTAATGCTCGTGCTCATAAATTATATTTAGTGAAGCATACTGAAA
>CADBQV010000087.1 GCA_902796895.1 uncultured Erysipelotrichaceae bacterium
TATTAATTCTTCTACTACTACATAAATCATCGCACCGGCTGCAAATGATAATACAAAAGGAAGTATCATATTTGTAAAATATGTAAGTAGTATTGCAAGTAGTGCTGCAATAGGTTCAACTACACCTGATAAAAAACCATACATGAATGATTTAAATTTTGAATTACCTTCTTCTTTTAAAGGAAGCGATACAATCGCTCCTTCTGGGAAGTTTTGAATTGCTATACCTATAGATAAGGCAAGCATGGCATGTTCATTGATGTTTCCCATTATCATACCAGATATTACAACACCTACAGCTAAGCCCTCAGGTATATTATGTAGTGTAACAGCTAAAAACATCTTAAATGTTTTACTTAATTTATTTTTCTTTATTCCTTCTTCATTTTTATCAATATGAATATGAGGAATAATATAATCTAAAATAAGTAAAAATATAATACCTACTAAAAAGCCAAGTGAAGGTATTAACCACTTATTATAATCATCATACGTTTCTATTGCAGGCATAAGCAAACTCCATATAGATGCTGCAATCATTACACCAGATGCAAAGCCTAGTAAGATCTTTTGTAATTTAATATTTATTTTATCTTTTAAGAAAAATACCATTAAGGCACCAAGTGTTGTACCAAAGAGTGGTATTAAAAGTGATATAACAACAATAAATGACATATCTTCACCTCCAATTAACTTTATTTAATTATTTTAGTTAGTTTTAACTAACCTTATAATAATATATCACTTATATATTATTTAGTCAAGTAATTTAAAGTAGAAAAAAGATTAGCTTTTAAACTAATCTTCCTTCTAAAAAATATCTCAAACATTTAGGAAAAATTACAAATTAAATTCATCTTTATGCTTATTAAAATATTTAATTAAATTTTTATTAGCATTTTTTAATTTGCAATTAGAGCATTCACCTGTAGGTAGGCCTTTTATTCTTTTATAAATATAAGTGCCTAATATAAATAATACATATGATGGAGCTAGTATTATTACTAATATTTCTAAAAATGTCATTAGTTATTAATTGGATGACGTTTGTTATTTAAATATATTAATACACAAGCTATTACTAATAAAGGTACAAATATAGATAATGTCCAAACGAATGTTCCTACTAAATAAATCATTGATGCAACAACGTATGATGTAGCTAGCCAGAAAAGTAGTGTATTTCTAAATGCTTTTTTAGGTAATTCAGCTTTAGCTGTAGCTACAGCTGCAAAGCATGGAATTGTAAGCATGTTAAATGCAATGAATGCAATTAATCCTGCTACATTAATATTAGTTGCTTTAATTGTTGCATGTGCTGCATTAACTCCATCTTCATCTAATACAATGTTATATAGTGTAATATATGATTCTATTTTCTCATCATCAGTTTTTGCTGCTTCTATTTCAGCTTTAGATGATGCTTGGCTTAATACTTGGAATGTTGCGATAACATTTTCTTTGGCGATTAAACCAGTAACTGCTGATACAGGGAATATCCAACCTGACTCACTTAGTTGTGAACCAAAACCAAGAGGTGTAAAGATTGGTGTTAGTGCCATACCGAAGTGAGCAAGGATTGAATCATTTTGATCTTTATATTCATCGCTTGTAATTTCATCAATATATGAATTATAAGCTTCAAGTAATACAGGCTTTAAAATTAATTCTTTAAATTCTTCATTATCTTCTAATTCATCATAATATGATAAGACATCAGCAAATGAAATTTGAAGTTCTCCTTCTTCATCAAATGCTTCTAAATCTTCTTCTGATGCAAGTAGTGCTTGATAAGTTTCATCTTCTTCTACGAGTGTTTCAAATGTCTCATCAGCAATATCGTTAGGACTTGCTTGTTCAATATATTTTAGATTTGCTGTAAATGATTGTAAAAACCAAATTACAATTGTTGAAGCTAAAATAATTGTGAAAGCTTTTTTAACGAAATGCTTTAATTTATCCCATAAATGAATTGTAGTAGATTTAAAACCAGGCATACGGTATTGTGGAAGTTCCATAATAAATGGTGCTACCTTACCACGCATTGATGTGTTACGCATTAATAGTACTGTAATAATTGCAACAGTAACACCTAGTAAATACATTAAATATGTAATTAAATCGGCATTACCAACTTTAAAATATGACACAATACCACCAGCTATAGCTGTAAGTATTGGTAATTTAGCTCCACATGAAAAGAAAGGTATAACTCTAATAGTTGCTGTTCTTTCTTTTTCATCAGCTAAAGTTCTTGTATTAATCATTGCAGGAATTGAACAACCAAATCCCATAATCATTGGCATGAATGCACGACCAGACAAACCAAAACGACGGAATACTCTATCTAATATAAATGCAATACGTGCCATATAACCTGAATCTTCTAAAATTGAGAAGAATAGGAACAATAACAAAATTTGAGGTAAGAATGATAGTACTGCAAATACACCTGCTAAAATACCATCAACAATTAAACCTGAAACCCAAGGTGTGGCATTACTTAACCAACTAGATACAACTGATGATAGCCAATCAGTTGTGCCTATCATTAAGCTTTGTAAAATTACACCAGGTGAATTAATACCACCTTCGTGCCATATTGCACCTGCAAAGAATTCTGATGATGCAAATGAATCAGTTTTAATTAAACCACCTAACCAGAATAAATTTTCTGAGAATGTTAAATGGAATATTAAGAATAATATAATTAAGAAAATAGGAATACCTATCCATCTATTAGTTAAGACTCTATCTATTTTATCTGATTTAGTTCTTTTAACATTCTTATTATCTTTATTATCAGTATTTGAACAACATTTTTTAACTGTAGCGAATTCTTTAGATATAAATTTATATCTAGAATCAGCTACAATAGCTTCAAAATCAGAACCAAATACTTCATCATTAAAATTATTTTTATATTCTTCTACTATATGAACTAATTCTTTATGATTTTTAGTTTCAAGTTCATCTGATTCAACTAATTTAATTGCATGGAATAATGGATTTTTTACTTTAATTGCTTCAAAAGCGATTTTACAATCATTAATTAAATGAATTAAATTAGAATCTTCTAATACTGTACTTGCAATTCTGCCTAACTTATAAGCTTCATAAGCCTTTTTCATTAATTCATGAATATTATTATCTTTAAGAGCTGATATAGCTACTACAGGTACACCAAGCTTATCTTCTAGCTTTTTAATATCGATTGATTCACCATTTTTTTCGATTACATCAATCATATTTAGGGCTATTACTACTGGAACATTTATTTCAAGTAGTTGTGTAGTTAAATATAAATTTCTTTCTAGGTTTGTTGCATCTACAATGTTTATGATACAATCTGGATTTTCATCTAAAATGAAATTTCTTGAAATTACTTCTTCAGGTGTATAAGGTGATAGTGAATAAATACCAGGTAAGTCTATGATATTTATTTCTTCATCTAATTTCTTATATGTACCTTCTTTTTTATCTACTGTAACACCAGGCCAGTTACCTACATGAGCTGTAGAACCAGTTAATGTGTTAAATAAGGTTGTTTTACCTGAATTGGGATTTCCTGCTAATGCAAACTTCAACATTATAATTCTTCCTCCAATTCCATCTCAATCAATTTTGCTTCATCTTTTCTTAATGTTAATTCATAGCCTCTAATAGTTACTTCAATTGGATCACCAAGTGGAGCTTTTTTTACCATCACAACTTCAGCTCCGTTAGTTACACCCATATCGAATAACCTTCTTCTAACTCTTCCTTCTCCATTAACATTTTTAATAACACCCTTATATCCTACTTTAAAATCACAAAGTAAAATAGTCATTTGAATAATACCCCCTTTATGCTACTAAAATATGTCTTGATATTTCACTATCAAGTGCGAGTCTACCACTTTTAACCTCAATAATAGTACTTCCATTACCTCTAGATAATAAAGTAATCTTACTATTAATTGTTAAACCCAAACTCTCTAAATGTCTTTTTGTTTTATCATCAACTATTATTTTAACTATAGTTAATTCAACATTTAATGGTGCTAATATAATTGGCATATTTCACACTCCTTAGTTAGTTAGCATTAACTAACATTAAGTATTATAATAGAGGAATAAATATTTGTCAATAATAAAGTTAGCATAAACTAACAATTATTTAAAAAATATTTTATTAGATAATAAAAAAAAAGGTAGAAATGAAATCACTTCTACCTAAAATATTATTAAATTAGTATGAAACTATTTTCTCCATTATAGTAAAATTTTGTTAATGAACTTAAAATACTAAATGCAGCAATATCATCTTATTTAAAAATGTTTATACATATCATCTAATGTTATTAAAATGTAGTTATTTGAATTAGTAATATTAAAACCACTTTTTGATATAAAACCAAGCTTATTATATTTTATATTTGCTTTTTCTAATTGATATATTTCTTCATTTACTACTTTATCGTCTATTGGTTTACTTTTGAATTTTACTTCGTAAAAATCATAACCATTTTTACTTAATGTGACGACATCAAATTCACCATTTTTCTTTTCTTTAGGTAAATCATAATAGTATTTACCGACTTTATATAATATAGGATTTATTTTTTTATTTTTATTTTGAATTATCAAATATTGTTTAGCTATATTTTCAAATTCTTTAGGAACATAATATTTTTCAAAATCTTCTGATATAAATTCATCATAAAAATCTTCAGGTGACATAATGTTGAAGTATGATCCTCTTTTAAATATATATCTATAATAAAATAAAGATAATCTCTCAATAATATTATAAAATGATTTCTTTTCATTTTCGTCATTAATTGGATATGTTTTTTCTATAACATCCATATTAATAAGTTTTTTTAAAACATCAGTTAATGTAGGACTTGAAGATACATTAGATTTTTGTAATATTTCATTAAACTTTGTATATCCACTTGAAATTGCGCTAAAGCATTCATTAGCATTAACCAATTTTGACATTTCTTCATTTAAAAAGCCTTCAGCTTCTGGTAATAATCTTGCTTTACTTCCAATCAATAAATTTATTATATTTTCTTTTACAGTTAATCTATCATCTATAAATTGATTATAATATGGTACACCACCAAATACAGAATAATATTTTACCTTATCTTCATTACTTGCATTATTATAAAACATAGAGGATTCTAAATAATTCATTTGTTTGATGTTTAATTTATAGGTGAATCTACCATATAATGGGCTTTTATTACTTAAGATTTGTTCCATAACGTCAATATAAGAACCACATAAAATAAATTTTAATTTAGATTTCCCTTTATAATCATTAATTACACCTTGAATTATACTATCTAAAAAATCATTATTACCTCTTAAATATGGATATTCATCAATTACTAATATTATCTTTTCATTTATTGATTTTTCAAAAATAAATCTTAATGTCTTATCTAATGTTACAAAATCAGGCTTTGGAATATTAAACACATCAGCTAATTTATCTGATAAAGCTTTCATATTAAATTCTTCTGATGCTTTTTTGCATTCATAATAAATCTTTTTACACTCTATTTTTTTAAATGATTCTTTAATTAATTCACTTTTTCCAATCCTACGTCTACCATAAATAGCAATACTTTCAAATGAATCATTAGTATAAGCATCATTAAGAATCTTTAATTCTTCACTTCTTCCATAAAACATTGTACCACCCACTTTATTTTATTATATTCCTTGAAAATTTATTAGTCAATATTTAACTCGGTTTTTTCCGAGTCGGAAATTTCCATGTTAATATAATTAAGTTTTTATTTATACTCTTTTATACTCCTTTATACTTTGTTTGTGTTTTTATACTCTTTTATACTTTTTAACAAAAATAAATTAATTATAATTTTTTTAAACAAATAATAAATCATAAAAAAGACTGCAAAATTTTCCTTTACCTTGGTTTTTGCAGTCTTTGAGTATTATTTATCTAATTCTTTTAATTCAGCCTTTAATGCTTCAATTTTAGCTTCTAAAGTTTCTATCTTCTTTTCAGCTTCTTTTTGGTTTTTAACTGTTTGATTATCATTAGCTGCGATAATCTCAAGTGCTTCAATTTGAGTAGATAATGATTTGATTTCTACTTCAATATCTAATTTATCTTTTCTATAGAAATAAACTACAGCACCACAGTTTGTACATACCTTCATATTAATGTCTTTTAATTCTGTAGGTAATTCAATAAATGTTTGTTTAGAACAATTAACACACTTCATTTTATATTCCTCCTTAAATTACATTACTAAAGCACTATATAGTGATTTAACAGTTTCTTCATAATCCTTACTTGCAACACCTATTATGATGTTTAATTCAGATGGACCTTGAGCAAGTAATTTAACATTGATTTTATGTTGACCTAATGTTTCGAATATCTTAGCACATACACCACTTCTTTTTGCCATATTTCTACCAACTACAGCAACTAAAGCAATTTCTGATTCTAATGATACGTTAGCATTAAGTGCTTGTTTTAATTCAGTTACTAATTCAAATTGACATTTTTCAACTGATGATTGGTTTACAACAACACTGAATGAATCAATTCCAGATGGAACATGTTCAATTGATACATCATATTTTTCAAATATAGATAATGCTTTTCTTAAGAAGCCTACTTCATTTGACATATGATCCTTTTGAATATTGAATGATAAGAAATCCTTCTTACCAGCAATACCTGTTACGATATTAGATGTATCAGTACATTCATTTTGGATAAATGTACCTGGATTATCAGGCTCATTTGTATTCTTTAAATTAATAGGAATATTTAAGCTTTGAACTGGGAATACAGTTTCTTCATGTAAAACTGAAGCTCCCATATATGATAATTCTCTTAATTCTGCATAAGTAATTTCTTTAATGGCCTTTGGATTAGAAACTAGCTTAGGGTCAGCTGCTAAAATACCAGAAACATCTGTCCAGTTTTCATAAACTGATGCATTAACGCATTTAGCTAGGATTGAACCTGTAACATCTGATCCACCTCTTGATAATAGCTTAATTGTAGCATTAGGATATGAACCATAGAATCCTGGTACTACCATTTGACCATATGCATTAAATGCTGCCTTAACATTAGATTCAGTTAATTTTTCATCTAGCTTACCATCATAATTAAATCTTAATAAATCTCTTGCATCAACAAATTTAAAATTTAAATATTTAGACATTAAAATTGATGTTAAATATTCACCACGGCTTACTAAATAATCTTGGCTAATGTTCTTATTTAATTCAGCCTTTAATGCTTCTAAATCCTTTTCAATATTATAATCAATTCCAAGCTCATCTCTTACACCAACAAATCTTGTATATAACATATTCCAAATATCCTCATAAGGAACTGAATATTTTAGGTGAGCATGTAAAATATATAATAAATCTGTGATTTTAGTATCGTTCTTATCTCTTTTTCCTAAAGCACTACATACTACTATTTTTCTTTTAGGATCAGATAAAACAATATTTTTTACTTTAGCAAATTGTGTAGCACAAGATAATGAGCTACCACCAAACTTTGTTACTGTTACCATAAAAACCTCCTGGTAATAACTAGTAATCTAAACCAACTAGTTTTAATGCAATTTGTACTGCGTTAGTTGCAGCACCCTTTCTTACTTGGTCACCACAGCACCATAATGTAATACCATTTTCATTGATTAAATCACGTCTAATACGTCCTACATAAACGATATCTTGATCTGATGTTACAATTGGCATTGGGTATTGTTTATTAGCACCATCATCAAATAGCTTACAGCCCTTAGAGTTAGCGATTGCATTTCTAACTGCATCTAATTCAAGCTTATTTTCAGTTACTACTGTTACTGAAATTGAGTGGCTTCTAACAACTGGAACACGAACACAAGTACAAGTTACATTTAATTCAGGTAGATGCATAATCTTTCTACCTTCATTTTGCATCTTCATTTCTTCTGTTGTATAACCATTATCTAAGAATGAA
>CADBQV010000088.1 GCA_902796895.1 uncultured Erysipelotrichaceae bacterium
GAATTAAAAATTTATAATTTAAAAGATGCTAAAAAAGCAAAAGATGATATTAATGATTTTATAAGAAATAAAAAATAAGATGATAATGTAATATATAGAAAGAGAATTTTTTTATAAATTTGGAAAATTATTATATAAAATTGATGATGGATACACCAAGTATTTTAGAATATGTTAAAAATATAATTTAATAAATTAAATTAAGCACTTATTTATAAAAAAATAAAATAAATAGGTGCTTTTTTTATTGACAATATTAATAATCAACAATATAATTAATACAGATAATACAGATAATACAGCTGTATTAAGGAAGGTGATTTAATGATTTTTAATAATAGTTGTAATGTATTTGAACAAATTGCTAATAATTATATAAAGATGATTGAATCTGGTGCAATTAAAAATGGCGAATACCTTCCGTCATGTAGAGACTTAGCTAAAAACTTAGGAATAAACCCTAATACAGTTCAAAAGGCATATACCTTACTTGAAGAAAAAGGGTATGTTACTAAGGTTTTAAAAAAAGGCGTATATGTTTCTTATAATAAAATAAATAACCCATTAAATGATTTTAAATTAGAAGTTAAAAAATATAAGGATGATGGTTATAAAAAAGAAGAATTATTTGAAGTAATTAATGAAGTATTTGGAGAGTAGAAAATGATAGAAATAAATAAAGTTTATAAAAGCTTTAATGAAAAAGAAGTATTAAAAGATATATCACTTAAAATAGAAGATGGAAAAGTACTAGGTCTATGTGGTATTAATGGTGCTGGTAAATCAACACTTTTAAGAATTATAAGTGGAGTATACATGGCAGATAGTGGAGAAGTTTTAATCGATGGAAAGAATATATATGATAATGATGATGTTAAAAAGAATTTATTCTTTTTACCTGATGAACCATTTTATGACTTTAACTCTACTCCAAAATCAATAATAAAATTATATAATGCTATGTATAATTTGAATTTGGATATTTATTATAAAACTATTGAACATTTTAAAATACCTTTAGATAAAAAAATAATTAAGTTTTCTAAAGGAATGAAACGTCAAGTATTTATATCAATAGCTTTTGCTATAAAGCCTAAATATCTAATATTAGATGAAGCATTTGATGGCTTAGATCCATTCGCTAGAATGTATTTTAAAAAGGAAATAGTAGATTTAGTAAGTGATAATTTAACAACAGTAATTATCGCATCTCACTCACTTAGAGAATTAGAAGATATATGCGATACATTCGCTATAATTGATAAAAATAAAATTGCTGCAAGTGGCGAATTATTTGATTCACTTGATAAAATACATAAATATCAAATTGCTTTTGATAAAATAATAAATAAAGATGATTTCCCTCAAATATATAAGACATTTGAACAAGAAGAAAGAATAATTAAGATAGTAACAGATTTAAAAATTGATGAGCTTAATGAAAAAATTAAAGATTTAAATCCATTATTTATTGATGAATTAAGCGTTAATTTTGAAGAAATGTTTAATACTGTAATAGAAGAGGGAGGTTATTTAGAATGATTAATTTAATGAAATATTATATTAAAAAAAGATTGCCTCTATTTATTATAGTTTTATCTATTACATTAATTGTAACTTTAATTTATCTAAGTAGTAATGACTTTATTAGAAATGCAATTCGAGATGGAAAAGAAATTATAGAAATAAGCAGTGTAGGTTTATCATATATAGCAGGAATTACAATACTTTATTCAATATTAATACCTATATATGAGTTTTCATTTAAAATGAAAAGAAAAGGATGTGATTTATTTTATTCACTTCCAATTAAAAGAAATAAATTATTTCTATCTAAATATTTATTTGGTTTATTAGAATTAAATTTAATTTTAATTATAAATTTCTTAGTATTATTTTTAACTATAATTATTAAGTTTAATGGTGTTAATTTTACTAATATAGTATTCAATCCAATGTATTTATTATTATATTTACCATTTTTAATAATTCTTGCCTCTTTACTTTATTCATTAAATACATTTTTCTATACAAGAGGTAATACTATTTTTGATGGAATTTTAATTATGATATTAGGTAGCTTCATCCTTGGTGCCATAATTTATGGTTTAAGATTTTATTTGATGGATTTAAAAGTAATTAATTATAAGTCTAATCTTTTATTCTTAAATGGATATCATTATATGCCATTTATATCACTAATAAATATAACAAGCCAATTTGAATATCTTGTAAAAGTGGGTGTATTTGAATTTAATGAAATATATCCTGATATGATTTTGTGGTCTATATCTACATTATTTATCGTATTATTTATAATATTAAGTAAAAAAGAAAAAGCAGAAAATGCAGAAGATTTATCAGAAAGTTATTTCTCATATAAAATAATGATTCCAATTTATATAATATCTTTATTCTTATTTTGTGAATATAAAAATTTTAGCTTCATAGCTATTATTATTGGTGGTTATATTGCATATGTTATTTATAATAGAAATTTCTTAATTAGAAAATGGAATCTAATTACATTTATAATATGTGTATCAACTGGATTTGGTTTAATGGCAATTAAGCTTTTAATGCAATAATAAAAATGTCTTCAAAGAAAAAATATTTTCTTTGGAGATTTTTTTTGAATAAAAGCATATAATGTTGTATAATAAGATATGTATTTTTATTATATGGGGGCTTGTAATGAGAAAATATAGAATTCATCCCTACATCTTCATAATAATAACTTTTTTATGTGTTATACTTACAGGTACTATTTTACTTGTATTACCATTTGCTTCATCAACAGGAAAATCAATTGGTTTTGTTAACGCATTATTTCAAGCGACATCAGCAGTATGTGTAACAGGACTTTCAGTACTTCCTGGTGGTGTTGTTAACGACATGTCTATGTTTGGAAAGATAGTTATGATTGTATTAATGGAAATAGGTGGACTATCTATTATTACAATCGCAGTTTTCTTCTTTACAATTATTGGTGCTAAAATTGGTATTAGTAATAGATTTTTATTAAAAGAAGCATTAAA
>CADBQV010000089.1 GCA_902796895.1 uncultured Erysipelotrichaceae bacterium
ATTTACTAGGAGGAATTTAATATGACAAAGAATTTAGAACTTGACGTTTCTAAAATTAATGGCTTTTATGATGAAAAGACATATAATGAAACATTAAAAGATATTAAAGAAGCTTATAAAACTTTAAAAGCAAAAAATGGATCAGGAAATGATTTCTTAGGTTGGTTAGACCTTCCTATCAATTATGATAGTAGAGAATTCTCATTAATTAAGCAAGCAGCAGCTCAAATTAAAGCTCAATCTCAAGTATTACTTGCTATTGGTATTGGTGGATCATACCTAGGAGCTAAATCTGCAATTGAAATGCTTAAACCATATTTTGGTCATAATTCAAATGGTGTTGAGGTAATATTTGTAGGTAATCATATTTCATCTACATATGTTAAGGATTTACTTGATTATATTAAAGATAAGGATTTCTCAATTAATGTTATATCTAAATCAGGTACAACTACAGAACCAGCAATCGCTTTTAGAATTTTTAAAGATTATATGGAAAAGCGTTATGGTAAAGAAGAAGCTAAGAAGAGAATTTATGCAACTACAGATAAAGCTAAGGGTGCCTTAAAGACATTAGCTGATGCTGAAGGATATATGAAATTTGTAGTACCAGATGATGTTGGTGGTAGATATTCAGTATTAACTGCAGTAGGCTTACTTCCAATTGCTGCATCAGGTGTAGATATTGATGAAATGATGAAGGGTGCAAAAGATGCATACTTAAAATTCAATTCTACTGATGATCTAAAGGAAAATGAAGCAATGCAATATGCATTAGCTAGAAATGTTTTATATAGAAGCGGCAAGAAAATTGAAATGTTCGTAAATTATGAACCAAAGCTTGCATACTTTGCTGAATGGTGGAAACAATTATATGGCGAATCAGAAGGTAAGGATGGAAAAGGTATTTGGATTACTTCAGCAGGATTTACAACTGATTTACATTCACTTGGACAAATGATTCAACAAGGTGAAAGAACATTATTTGAAACAGTTGTTGAAGTTAAGAATGTTGAAAGAGACATTACAATTGAAAAAACTAGTGATAATCTAGATGGCTTAAATTTCTTAGCTGGTAAGAATATGAGCTATGTTAATAAAATGGCTATGCAAGGAACAATGCTAGCTCATGTTGATGGTGGTGTACCAAATATTAGAGTTAGTGTTGATAATATTTCAGCATATACATATGGCTATTTAGCATATTTCTTTGAATTTGCATGTGGTGTATCTGCATATGCACTTGATGTAAATCCATTTAATCAACCAGGTGTTGAATCTTATAAGAAAAATATGTTTGCCCTACTTGGTAAGCCTGGCTATGAGGATTTAACAGAAGAATTAATGAAAAAGCTAAAATAAGATAAAAATTACCTTGACTTCGGTCAAGGTTTTTTGATTTTTTAACATATATTTCTTTCCTTTATATGACACGTTTTTTAATATTATGTTACATAAGTTTTAAAATGAAATCTCAAAAAGTGTATTATAAATTAAATTTATAGTTTTTTTATTAATACTCAAAAACTGTTATAAAATCTTATACAAAAATATTCAAATGATTTAACTATAAAAACAAAATACAAAATCAATTATAAAATATTAAAAAAACTATAAAAATAATTTATGAAAAAAATGTAAGATATTATAATAAAAAATTATACTTTTTATTGATTGTAAATACCCTACTATAATGATAAAATTTTAAGTAATTAGGATAGGGGTGTTTAAAAAAATATGGGGAATATAGTTATTATTAAAAAAGATGGCACTTTAGAAAATTTTAATCCTGAAAAAATCAAAAAGGCCGTAACTAAAAGTGCCCAAAGAGTATTAATTCAATTTACAGAACACGATTTGGAAAACATTGTTAATACTGTTGTCAATAGTATTAATGAAAAGAACCTTGAACAAGTATCTATTGCTCAAATGCATAATTTCGTTGAAGGATCATTAGAGGTTCATTTCCCTGCCGTTGCTAAAAGCTATAGAGATTATAGAAACTACAAACAAGACTTCGTACATATGCTTGATGAAGTATATACAAAAAGCCAATCTATTATGTATATTGGAGATAAAGAAAACTCAAATACAGATAGTGCTTTAGTATCTACTAAGCGTAGCTTAATTTATAATCAATTAAATAGAGAATTATATAAAAAGTTCTTTTTGAATGTTGAAGAATTACAAGCAATTAACGATGGTTATATCTATATTCATGATATGAATGCAAGAAGAGATACCATGAATTGTTGTCTATTCGATGTTGCTGCTGTATTAAAGGGTGGCTTTGAAATGGGTAACATTTGGTACAATGAGCCAAAATCATTAGACGTTGCTTTTGACGTTATTGGCGATATCGTATTATCTACTGCTGCACAACAATATGGTGGTTTTACTGTTCCACAAATCGATTTAATATTAGATGAATATGCAGAAAAATCATATCAAAAATCATATCATAAATATGTAGGATTAGGCTTAACTAGAGTTAAAGCAAATGAACAAGCTATAGAAGACGTTCGTTGTGAATTTAAGCAAGGCTGGCAAGGTCTAGAATATAAATTTAATACTGTAGGATCATCAAGAGGTGATTATCCTTTTATTACTGTAACATTAGGTACAGGTACATCTAGATTTGCTAAGATGTGTACAATAGAATGCTTAAAGGTTCGTCGTGGCGGTCAAGGAAAGCCTGGTAGAAAAAGACCAGTATTATTCCCTAAGATTGTATTCTTATATGATAAGGACTTACATGGACCTGGTTGTATCAATGAAGATTTATTTGAAGAAGGTGTATTATGTTCTTCAAAGACAATGTATCCAGATTGGTTAAGTTTAACAGGAGAAGGATATATTGCTTCAATGTATAAAAAATATGGTAAGGTAATATCTCCAATGGGATGTCGTGCATTCTTATCACCTTGGTATGAACGTGGTGGAATGAATCCTGCTGATGAGGATGATAAGCCAGTATTTGTTGGTAGATTTAATATTGGTGCTATATCACTTCACTTACCTATGATATTAGCTAAATCAAGAAAAGAATCAAAAGATTTCTATCAAGTATTAGATTATTATTTAAATATGATTAGAAAGATTCATATTAGAACATATGAATATTTAGGAGAAATGCGTGCTTCAACTAACCCTCTTGCATATTGTCAAGGTGGTTTCTATGGAGGACATTTAAATCCAGGAGATAAAATTAAACCTATATTAAAGTCTGCAACTGCATCATTTGGCTATACAGCATTAAATGAATTACAAGAATTATATAATGGTAAAAGTATTGCTGAAGATGGTCAATTCGCACTTGATGTATTAACATATATTAATAAAAAGATTACTGAATTCAAGCATGAAGATGGCAATCTATATGCAATATATGGTACACCTGCAGAATCATTATGTGGTACACAAGTTAAACAATTTAGAAAAATATATGGAATTGTAGAAAACATAAGTGATAGACCATATGTTTCTAATTCATTCCACTGTCATGTTACTGAAAACATTACACCAATTGAAAAACAAGATAAAGAATTTAGATTCTGGGAATTATCTAATGGTGGTAAGATTCAATATGTTAAATATCCAATTGATTACAATATGGATGCAATAAAGACATTGATAAGAAGAGCTATGGATATGGGATTATATGAAGGTGTAAACCTATCATTAGCTTATTGTGAGGATTGTGGACATCAAGAATTATCTATGGATATTTGTCCAAAATGTGGAAGTAAGAATTTAACAAAGATTGAAAGAATGAACGGATATTTATCATATTCAAGAGTAAATGGTGATACTCGTTTAAATGAAGCTAAAATGGCTGAAATCGCTGAAAGGAAGAGTATGTAGTAATGCATTATCATAATATAACAAAGGATGATATGCTAAATGGAAGCGGCTTACGTGTTGTTCTTTGGGTTGCTGGATGTGGACACCATTGTCCAGGATGTCAAAATCCTATAACTCATGACCCAAATGGAGGTATCGAATTTGATGATGCCGCAAGGGAAGAGTTATTTACTGAACTAAGAAAGGATTATATATCAGGAATAACATTTTCAGGAGGAGATCCTCTTCATCCTATGAATGTTAATGAAATAGGAGATTTAATTGCAGAAATAAATGCTAAATTTCCTAATAAAAATAAATGGCTTTATACAGGCTATACATGGGAACAAATATCAGGACTACCATTTATATCAATGCTAGATGTAGTATGTGATGGTAGATTTGAAATGGATAAATTTGATCCAAAGATTCACTGGGTTGGTAGTTCAAATCAAAGAGTAATTGATGTAAAAGCTACTAAGCGTGAAGGTAGAATAGTATTATATCAAGATGGTTCTTGTTAAAATGCTTATTAAATGTCCGGAATGTGGAATAAATTTGAGGTTTATAAATGGAATTTAAAAGAGTAGCTAAATTTGAAATTGTTTCATTTGAACAATTTAAAACTGGTTTTGATAATTTAAGTGATGAAGAAATCAAAAAAATATATGATAATTTAAAACTTCCTCAAAGAGCAACACAAGGCTCTGCAGGTTATGATTTCTTTGCACCATTTGACATAATACTTAAACCAGGTGAAACAATCAAAATTCCAACAGGAATTAGATGTAAGATGGAATTAAATTATGTCTTGAAATTATATCCAAGATCAGGACTTGG
>CADBQV010000090.1 GCA_902796895.1 uncultured Erysipelotrichaceae bacterium
CGCAGCAGTACCTTCAAGAGATGACCTAGCTCCAGGTCAACCATTAAAATTAGTTCTTGATTTAAATCATATTCATTTCTTTGATGAGGATACTGAACTTTTAATTACTAAAGATTCAGCTCATGCTCAAAACAAAGATGATGACGAGGATGAAGAATAATATTTAATAATTAGCTCAAGCATAGCTTGGGCTTTTTTTATGTTACAAATTATGTGAAAATGTATTTTTTTATTAAAAAAATTAAATTGTATAAAATTTTTCTTTATTATTTATAAATAATGTTGTAAAATTGTTATTGATTTTTAAGGAGATGGTATTGTGCTTAAACTAAAGAATATTAAAAAAGATTATTATGTTGCTGATATGACAGTCCATGCCCTAAAAGGAATTGATCTAAATTTTAGACAAAATGAATTTGTATCAATTTTAGGACCTTCAGGCTGTGGTAAGACAACAATGCTTAACATCATTGGTGGACTAGATCAATATACATCAGGTGATTTAGTTATAAATGGTGTATCTACAAAAGAATTTAAAGATAGAGAATGGGATGTATATAGAAACCATAGAATAGGTTTTATATTCCAAAGCTATAATTTAATACCACATCAAACAATTTTAGGAAATGTCGAGCTTGCACTTACTATTTCTGGTATGTCTAAGGCTGAAAGAGTAGAAAAAGCAAAAAAAGCATTAGATAAAGTAGGACTAGAAGGACAATACAACAAAAAGCCAAATCAATTATCAGGTGGCCAGTGCCAAAGAGTTGCAATTGCACGTGCACTTGTTAATGAACCAGAAATCTTATTAGCTGATGAACCAACTGGTGCCCTAGATACAGTTACATCAGTTCAAATAATGGATTTAATTAAAGAAATAGCTAATGAAAGATTAGTAATTATGGTTACACATAATCCTGAATTAGCTGAAAAATATTCAACAAGAATTGTAAGATTACTAGATGGTGAGGTTATTGAAGATTCTAATCCATTTAGCGAAGAGGATGAGGCTAAAGAAATTGAAGCAATTGCTTTAGCTGAGAAAAAGCAAGATGAAGAAGCTTTATCAAAAATTGATCCTAATGATAAAAATGCAATAAAAGAATATAACAAAAATAAAAATGCTAAAGAAAAAGCTAAAATGAGTATGTGGACAGCATTTAAACTATCTGCTAAAAACTTATATTCTAAAATGAAAAGAAGTGTCATGGTAGTTATCGCTGGTTCAATTGGTATTATTGGTGTATCTGCAGTTTTAGCAGTATCACAAGGTGTAAGAGATTATATTACATCTATTCAAGATGACCTACTTTCTGGTAACCCAATAGCTATTACTAAATCAGGTGTTGATTATGAAACACTTATGACATCTTCATCATTCCAAACAAGAACTGAAAGTGTTAAAAAGGCTACTGAAAATGGCAAAGTAAATGTTAATTCAGCAGTAGAATATTTAATTCAAAATGAAAAAGCATTAGATTCATTAACATTTAATAATGAATTTGATAATGACTACATTAGCTACTTACTTTCAATGCCTAAGGAATATTCTAATGCAGTATCTATGCGTTATGGAATAAATGTAAATTTCAATATTTATACAGATTTTAATGTATCTTATAGTAATACAGATCCAAATTATGATATTAAAAAAGAATTTGATAAGAAATTATCACTAGATGCAATTAATCAAACATATGCAAAATCATTAGTTAAAGTATTAAATGCTATGAACTATGATGGCTCTAAGGCTGATACATATGCCGAATTAATTACAGGATTAACTCAACCATTATCTCAAAGCATAAGCTTTAAAAATGATACATATATTAAGACACAATATGATTTAGTTGCTGGTAATTATCCAAAGGATACAGAAGGCAATACAAAAGAAATATTATTAGTACTAGATAAGGATGGATTAATTTCAGATCTATCTTTAGCTCAACTAGGTTTTTATTCTTGGGAAGAATTCTATACAATGATTTATGATTCATTAAATACTGCTAAGGAATATAAACCAGCTATTAAAATAAATAAAGATATCATTAAAGATAGATTCTCATATGAAGAATTAATGAATAAAGAATTTAGATGGTATCCAAATGATACTATATTTAAAGAAAATCCTTCTACAGGATCTAAATTCTTATATACTCATACAGAACCTGAAGATAAAACTAATATGATGACATTTAAGGTTGCAGGTATTGTAAGACTTAAAGAAGGAACAACTTATGGTGCTTTAAAATCAGGATTCTTATATAGTGAAGAAGCAGCAAAAGAAATGATTAATAGAAATGTTAATTCTAAGATTAACAACTATTTAAAATCAACTATTGAGCTTCAAGGTGGTAATATTAATTCTGATTCAATTAGAAGTGACATTAAATATGATTTAAAATATTATTGGGAAGCAATCGATACAACTACACAAGAAATTAAACCATTTGGTTATACAACAGAGGAAGCTAAATCAGTAAGCGAAGAAAATAGAAATAATAGTGCTGCAATTATCGTTGGTGAAGGCGATAATATGTCAAGCATTTCAAGTTTATTCATGTCTGGTACTTCAATGACTACAATTAAATCTGATATTGCTAAATTTGTTGAATATCTAAAACCAATGGTTAAAGATGAATTTGTTGAACAATTCAATCAAGCAATGAATGGTATGATTGATGGATTAATGACATCATCTACATCTACTAAAAAGATTTATATTAAAACATTTGCAGGTTCATACTTACCTAATAGTATTCAATTATTCCCTGTAAATTTTGAAAACAAAGATAAAGTAACTAATTACCTAGATGATTGGAATAAAATTGAAGGTGATGATGCTAAAACATTAACTTTCAAGAAATATAATGAAGATTTCACACAAGTAATTAATGAAAATTACACACTTAAACCAGAAGCAAGACAAGAAATTAAATATACTGACTCAGTTGGTTTAATTATTGGCTTAATTAATACAATGATTGATATTGTTACATATGCCTTAGTAGCATTTACAGCACTATCACTTGTAGTATCTACAGTAATGATTGCAATCATTACATATGTATCTGTAATGGAGCGTGTAAAAGAAATTGGTGTTATTCGTTCACTTGGCGGTAGAAAGAAAGACGTTAGTCATCTATTTAACGCAGAAGCATTTATGCTAGGTTTAACATCAGGTATCTTTGGTGTAATTATTACATATATTATTCAAATAATTGCTAATATTATGATTAAAGCAGTATCTAATGGTGCGGTAGTTACAATCGCTAATTTCACACCTCTTACAGCTTTAGTAATGATTTTAGTATCTATATTATTAACTTCAATTTCAGGATTACTTCCAGCAAGAAGTGCTGCTAAGAAGGACCCTGTAGTTGCATTAAGAACTGAATAACATTAAAGTGGGCTTTGATTAAGCCTACTTTTTTTATTTTATTTAATCTTTATTTGTTGTATAATATATAATGCTATAGGAGGTATTCATGAAAAATATATTAGTTACTGGTGGTACAGGCTATATTGGTAGCCACACAGTTGTTGAATTATTAAATAGAGATTATAATGTTATCATTATTGATAATTTAAGCAATTCTAAATTATTAGTATTAGATAGAATTGAAAAAATAACAGGTAAAAGACCTAAATTTTATAAAGGCGATATTAGAAATAGATTAGATCTAGATAAAATATTTGAAGAAAATAAAATTGATTGCGTAATCAATTTCGCAGGATTAAAGGCAGTAGGAGAATCAGTAAAGATGCCTTTAGAATATTATGAGAATAATATTTATGGTGCGATTGTTTTACTTGAAGAAATGAGAAAATATAACGTATTTAATTTTATCTTCTCATCATCAGCTACAGTATATGGCGATCCTGTAAGTGTTCCAGTAGATGAAACATTTAAAACAGGTGGTACAACTAATCCATATGGAACAACAAAACTATTTATTGAACAAATCTTACAAGATTTATATAAATCAGATAATAGATTTAATATTGCAATTTTAAGATACTTTAACCCAATTGGGGCTCATAAGAGTGGCTTAATGGGTGAAGATCCAAACGGAATTCCAAACAATCTTGCTCCATACATTACTCAAGTAATGGTTGGTAAGCGTAGCCATTTAAATATTTTCGGTAACGATTATGAAACTAAAGATGGTACATGTATTAGAGATTATATTCATGTAGTAGATTTAGCAATTGGTCATGTATTAACTATCAAAAAATTAGAATCTAATCCTGGTGTTGTAGTATATAACCTAGGTACTGGTAAGGGTTCAACAGTATTTGATGTATTACATGCATTTGAAAAAGCATATGGAAAACCAATTCCATATGAAATAGCACCAAGAAGAGATGGCGATATTAAAGCTAACTACACAAAAGTAGATAAAGCATTTAATGAAATAGGCTTTAAAGCTCAATATAATATTGATGATATGGCACGTGATGCTTGGAATTGGCAAAAGAATAATCCAAATGGATATGAGGAAGACAAATAGTCTTCCTTTTTAAAAATATGAATGTATTAGAAAGACTAAATGAATTATCTGATTTAAAATATAAAGAATTTAATAAAAAAATAATTTCAAATGAAAAATATATAATTGGTGTAAGAACTAATGATTTAAAATTAATTGCTAAAGAATTAGTTTTAAATAATGAATTAGATTATCTTAATTTGCCTCATAAATATCATGAAGAAAAAATGATTTATATGTTTATGTTATCTTATATTAAAGATTATAAATTAGTATATGATAAATTAGATTCATTTGTTCCATATATTTCAAACTGGGCAGTTTGTGATTCAATTACAAATATTAAAATAATAAAAAAGCATAGAGATTATTTTTATAATTTAGTATTAAAATATATTAAATCAAATAAAGAATATGAATTAAGATTTTCTATTGTTATGTTATTATTTCATTATATATGTGATGAATATATAGATAATATATATAATATGATAAATATTGCATTAGATAATGCGAATGATTATTATTCTAAAATGGCTATATCTTGGTTACTTTGTGAGCTTATGATTAAATATAGAGATAAAACATTATTATATATAAAAGAAAATAAAATAGATCCAGTTATTTTAAATAAAGCAATTTCTAAGATGTGTGATTCATATAGATTAAGTAATGATGATAAAGAATTTTTAAAAACATTAAAGATTAGGTGATTTTATGATGCGTTTAGATAAATTACTTTCTCATAGTGGCTATGGCACTAGAAAGGAAGTAAAAGAATTTATAAGAAAAGGTTTAGTATTAGTCAATGGAGAGGTCATTTTGAATGATGATTTTAAGGTTGATGAAATAAATGATGATATTATAATAGCTAATGAAGAAGTAAATTATGAAAAAATGGTATATATAATGTTAAATAAACCATCTGGCTATGTTTCAGCAACATTTGATAATAATTCACCTACAGTCTTAGATTTAATATCTGGTTATGAAAAAAGAAATTTATTTCCTGTTGGAAGACTTGATAAGGATACAGAAGGATTATTAATAATATCTAATGATGGAGGGCTTGCGCATAAATTATTATCACCTAAAAATCATGTATCTAAAAAATATTATTTAAAATATGATGGTAAATATAAAGATAATTTTAAAGATATATTTAATAAAGGAATTCAAATAGATGATTATTTTACTAAACCAGCTATTTATGAAGATTTAGGAAATAATGAAGCATACATGACAATTTATGAAGGAAAATTTCATCAGGTTAAAAAAATGATGGAATATGTTAATTGTAGTGTCACTTATTTAGAAAGAATAAAATTTGGTAATATTAATCTAGATTCGAATTTAAAACGAGGAGAATATAGGTTATTAACAAAAGAAGAGATAGAATTATTAAAGAATTCAAATTAATCGGTTTTTATGCCGATTTTTCTTTTTTATATTTTCGAAAAAATTTTTAAAAAAAGATAAAATAATAGTTGACATTATATTTTTCTAGTGATATACTGATTAAGCACGCACGACAAGTGCTGCAAATTGAGTCTTTGAAAACTATATATGACAATCTAAACGTAACGTTAAAACAATACAATTCTAATAAGAATTGAGCAAAAGAGAAAAAACA
>CADBQV010000091.1 GCA_902796895.1 uncultured Erysipelotrichaceae bacterium
TAAAAAATTCTTTGAAAGCTATGCTAATGTATATGCTGTAATTTTAAATGATAGAATGTATATGGGAAATATGATTTATAATGATACCCATCCTCTTGCTACATTGAGAGTTAATAATGTATTAAATCAATTTCAAAAATTTTTAGATACATATGACATTAAAGAAAGTAATGCTATGTATGTTGCTTTAAATGATAGATTAGTAGTTTGGTAAAAATATAGTAAAAAAGGGGTATTAAGAAATTGTATAAAAAATATTTACAAAGAATTTATAAAGAATTAAAATAAAAATGATGTGTTTATTTTTATAGGGAGATAAGAAATGAGAAAATTAAAAAAGATTTTTATTTCAACACTTGTTGGAATGACTTTTATATCACCACTTTGTGGATGTAATTCAAATAATGATTCTAATAATCAAGTCACTAATAGCAATAGTGGTATAACTAATAGTACTAACAATAATGAAGATGTTATAAATTATGAGAGTTTAAATCTTGTTTTAAATTCTACATCTGATGCTTATACTGTTAAAAGCGCAGATTCTAATGCTACTGAAGTCATAATACCAGAAAAATATAATAATTTACCTGTTACTAGTATTGGTATTATGGCTTTTTCAAAATGTAAATCATTAAAAAAAATAACTATACCTGATAGTGTTACTGAGATTGGTCTTTTAGCATTTGCAAATTGTAAAGTAGAAGAAGCAACAGTTCCTGCATTTGCTTGTGATAGTATTAAAAATGAAAATCTAAAAAAGTTAACAATAACAAGTGGTGAAGAATTACTTTATTCACTTAGCAAATGCACTTCGCTTACTTCAATTACGATACCTGATAGTATGAAAAGAATAAATTGTGTATTTTGGGATTGTCCAATAGAAGAAGCAACAATTCCAGCATTAGCATATCAATGTTTTAGTGCAAAAAAAACTTTGAAAAAAGTTACAATAACAAGTGGTGAAGAAATACCAGAAGATGCATTTAATGAATATACTGCACTTGAAAGTGTTACATTACCAAATAATTTGATAACTATAGGAAAGTGTGCTTTTGTTAGATGTAAATCTTTAACTAAAATAATATTGCCTAATAGTGTAAAAAATATAGGAACAGCTGCATTTCAAGGATGTGAATCATTAGAAGAAATAAATATACCTGATTCAGTTGAAACTATTGGAAATGATGTGTTTGGTTCATGTTATTCATTGAAATATAATGAGTATGATAACGCATATTATTTAGGTAATGATAATAATCCATATTTATTATTAATGAAAGAAAAATCACGTGATATTACAAGCTGTATTATAAACGATAAATGTAAGATTTTTCATTATACTGTTTATGATGGATCTCGTCAAAATGCATTTTTACATTGTAATTCATTACAATTCAATGAATATGAAAATGGACTATATTTAGGTAGTGACGATAACCCATATTTCGTACTTATTAGAGAAAAATATTCTAATAAAAATTGCGAGATTAATTCTAATTGTAAGATTATTTGTAGAATGATTTCTGATTCACAAACTAGTCTAAATATTCCTGAAAATGTAATATTTATTGAATATGGTGCAATTGATTGTGAAAATATTACAAGTATTACTGTTGATGAAAATAATAAATATTATGATTCAAGAGATAATTCAAATGCGATAATTAGAAAATCAAATAATGAATTAATTCGTGGTTGTATAAATACTTTGATTCCAAATAGTGTAGAAATTATTTCTGAATATTCATTTACTGGTTGTGAGGAATTAACAAGTTTAACAATACCACACAGCATTAAATATATAGGTATGCCAGCATTTGATGATTTAGATAATAGTTTTAATGATATCACTTATGATGGAACAAAAGAAGAATGGGAAAATCTTATAAATGCTTTATTTAGATCTGACTTAGACGGCAAAGTTGTTCACTGTAGTGATATGGATATAAAATATGAATATGGAGAGACTATTTATATTAATAAATAGTATAAAAAATAATTATACTAGTCAATTTGTTATTGACTAGTATTTTTTACATAAAAAAAGTATAGAACAGATTTGTGCTGTTAATAAAATAAGCTAAAAAAAATTTGAAAACTACGGTTTTCCTTTTAAGTATACCCAAAAATGGGTATTTTTTTATTATTTAAGTCTTGGGGCAAAAAGAAAAGAGCTGTAAGCTCTAAATCTTCACTTGAAAATTTATTTCTTTACAGCCCCTTTATAATTATTTTAATTTATTTAATACTACATCTAATATTTCTTTTGGTAAATATTTAGAAATATCACAATTAAATTTAACTAATTCTTTAATTGAAGAAGATGATACAACCTGATTTTTAGTTGTAGGCATCAATAAAATTGTCTCAATTTTAGGGTTAATATCCCTATTATATTGAAATAGTGAGAATTCAGTTTCATAATCACTATAATTACGCATACCTCTTACAATTACTCCAATATGCTTATCTTTACAATAATTAACAACTAAATCATCTGATGCATCAACTACGACATTAGGAATGTCTTTACATGCAAGCTTAATCATTTCGATTCTTTCTTCAGTTGTAAATACATATTTTTTAAATATATTAGTACTTACAAGTACATGTAGTTCATCAAATAATTTTGCTGCTCTTTTAATAATATCTAAATGTCCATTTGAAAGTGGATCAAAAGATCCAGGATATACTGCCTTCATATAATTATCCTTTCAATTATTAATTTCATAATTTATTATACATAAATTTTTAATATTTGTCATTATTATGTTTTCATTTATAATGAAAATATAATTAATTTGTGATAAAATTTATGTGGTGAGATTATGAAAGTTGTAATAGCTACAAATAATAAAAATAAAGTAAAAGAATTTAAAAGTATTTTAAATAATGAAAATATAGAATTTTTAACATTAAATGAAATAGGTTATCATAAAGAAATAATAGAAGATGGTAATTCATTTGAAGAAAATTCTTTAATTAAAGCAAGACAAGTATCTAAGGATTTAGGATGCATCGCTATAGCTGATGATTCAGGCTTAGAAGTATATGCCTTAAATATGGCGCCCGGTATTTATTCAGCAAGATATTCTAAAAGTGGCCTTGATGAAGATAATAATAATTTATTAATTAAAAATTTAAAAGGAATAAAAGATAGACGTGCAAGATATGTCTGTGCGATAACTATAGCTTATCCTGATGGTAAGATTTTAAGTCAGACTGAATATTGTTATGGATTAATAATAGATGAAAAAAGAGGAAAAAATGGTTTTGGATATGACCCTTATTTTTATTTTGAAGATTTAGATAAAACATTTGCTGAAATATCTTTAGAAGAAAAAAATAAATATTCTCATAGAGCTAAAGCATTAAGAAAAATAAAGGAATTAATCAATGAAGATTTTAGTATTAAGTGATATACATTCAATGAATTTAAATTTAAATTTATGTGATTTTGATTATATAATTTGTGCAGGTGATATTGGAAATTCTAATATCTTAGATTATACAAATTATGTAGTTAAAGGAAATTGTGATAGTTACGGTAATTTAAATTTAAAATTTCAAATTAATAATAAAAATATCTTTTTAACACATGGACATTTATATAATGTTAAAAACCAATATAATAGCTTAATATATAAAGCTAAAGAAGAAAATGCCAATATTTGTATATTTGGTCATACTCATTATCAAGAATCATTTATAATTGATGATATCTTATTTATAAATCCAGGAGCTTATATGGATTTATCATATGTAATAATTGATGAATATAATATTTATTATTATAAATTTAATAAATTAGTTAAAAAAGAAGAATTTATTTGGTGAAGAAATGAAAAAAATGGAATTATTTGAACTTGAAAAATTAGATAATAGTTTAGATTCAATCAAAAAGATTGATTCTTTTTTGTCTAATCAAATTCAAAATTCCAAAGAATATTTAATAGCTATTAAAGAAAAATCTTTACGCTTACATTTTTTAAATCACACAAATGAGGCACTAAAAATATTA
>CADBQV010000092.1 GCA_902796895.1 uncultured Erysipelotrichaceae bacterium
AAGAATTTAACAATGGATTCACGTTTATGTATGGCAAATATGGCTATTGAAGCTGGTGCTAAAAATGGTATCTTTGCTGTAGATGAAGAAACATTAAAATATTGTAAAGAGCATTCAAAGAAAACTCCAGTTGTATATGAAGCTGATAGTGATGCACAATACGATGCAGTTTATGATATTGATTTATCAAAGATTAGACCTACTGTTGCATTCCCACATCTACCAGAAAATACAAAGACTGTAGATGAAATTGGTGAAAAAGAAGTTAAAATTGACCAAGTAGTAATTGGTTCTTGTACAAATGGTCGTATGGAAGATTTAAGAATTGCTCATTCTATCTTAAAAGGAAAGAAAGTATCTAGTGATATTAGAGCAATCATTATTCCAGGTACTCAAAAGATTTATCTAGAAGCAATTGCTGAAGGAATTATTCAAGATTTAGTTGAAGCAGGTTGTGCAGTATCAACTCCAACATGTGGACCTTGTCTTGGTGGTTATATGGGTATTTTAGCAGCTGGTGAAAGATGCGTATCAACTACAAACAGAAACTTCGTAGGTCGTATGGGTCATGTTGATAGTGAAGTATATTTAGCATCTCCTGCAACTGCAGCTGCATCAGCATTAACAGGATATATTACAAATCCTGATAAATTTATGGAGGTAAAATAAGATGAATGCTAATGGTAAAGTATTTAAATATGGCGCAGATATCGATACAGATGTAATTATTCCTGCAAGATATCTTAATACATCAGTTCCTCAAGAATTAGCTAAGCACTGTATGGAGGATTCTAAACAAGATATTAATGCTGGTTTAGCACCATTCTCTCAAAGAGTAACTCCAGGTGCAATTATGGTTGCTGATAAGAACTTCGGATGTGGTTCTTCAAGAGAACATGCTCCTATTGCTATTAAAGCATGTGGTGTATCATGTGTTATTGCAAAAACATTCGCAAGAATTTTCTATAGAAACTCAATTAATATTGGTCTTCCAATTTTAGAATGTCCTGAAGCAGTAGATAATATTAATGATGGTGATACAGTATCAGTTAACTTTGATACTGGTGTTATCAAAAATGAAACTACTGGTAAAGAGTTCCAAGCTCAACCATTCCCACCATTCATGCAAGAAATTATTCAATGTGGTGGTTTAATTAATAAGATTAATAAGAAGTTTGATGAGGAGAATAAGTAAAATGGCTAAGAAGACTTTTAATATTGTAACATTACCTGGTGATGGAATTGGACCAGATATCGTTAAACAAGCTGTTAAAGTAATCAATAAAATTGGTGAATTATATGGTTATGAATTTAACATAACTGAAAAAAGAATGGGTGGTATAGCAATCGATATGGATGGTTGTTCACTACCTCAAGATACAATTGATGCTGCACTTAAATCAGATGCAGTATTACTAGGTGCTGTTGGTGGTCCTAAATGGGATAATCTTCCAAATGGTGACCGTCCTGAAAAAGGCTTACTAGGAATCCGTGGCGCATTAAAATTATATGCAAACTTACGTCCTGCAGTATTATATCCACAACTTCAACATACATCACCTTTAAAGGCTGAAATCATTGGTGATGGCTTAGATATTTTAGTTGTTCGTGAATTAACTGGTGGTATGTATTTTGGTGAAAAAGCTAATTCTCCAAAATTCAATCCAGAAAATAAAGATTGCTGGGCATCAGACTTAGAAAAATATTCAGTATTTGAAATTGAAAGAATTTTAAAGACTGGTTTTGAAGCTGCTCAAAAGAGAAATCACAAGCTTTGCTGCGTTCATAAAGCAAACGTTTTGGAATCTTCTAGATTATGGAGAGCAGTATTCGATAGAGTTAAAAAGAATTATCCTGATGTTGAAACATCAGAAATGTATGTTGATAACTGTGCAATGCAATTAGTTAGAAACCCAAGACAATTTGACGTAATTGTTACATCTAATATTTTTGGTGATATCTTAACTGATGAAGCATCACAAGTAGCTGGTTCAATCGGTATGCTTGCATCAGCATCACTTGGTGCTGGTTCACTTGGTTTATATGAACCAATTCATGGTTCTGCACCAGATATCGCTGGTAAAAATATTGCTAACCCTTTAGCTACAATTTTATCAGTACCTATGATGTTTAGATATTCACTTGGCTTAATGAAAGAAGCAGATGCTATTGACAAAGCCGTTATGGATGTATTAAATGCTGGTTATAGAACTGGTGATATTTTCAACAAAGACTTAGATGATGCATCTAAGAAGGTTGGAACTGAAGAAATGGGAGACCTTGTAGTAGCTGCATTAAAGTAATTTATTTGGAGGTTCATTATGAAAAGCGATGTAGTTAAAAAAAGACCAGAAATGGTTCCTAATAGATCTTTATTTAAGGCATTAGGATATACTGATGAAGAAATTGAAAGACCATTAATTGGTGTTGTATGTGCTAAAAGTGATATTGTTCCAGGACATCAACATCTAGATAAAATTGCAGAAGCTGTTAAAACAGGTATTTTAATGGCAGGTGGTACTCCAATTGTTGTACCTGCAATTGGTGTTTGTGATGGTATTGCAATGGGTCACGAAGGAATGAAATATTCACTTGTTACAAGAGAATTAATTGCTGATAGCGTTGAATGTATGGCTCGTGCTCATGCTTTTGATGGATTAGTATTAATCCCTAACTGTGATAAGATTGTACCTGGTATGTTAATGGGTGCTTGCAGAATGAATTTACCTACAATTGTTTGTTCAGGTGGACCAATGCTAGCTGGCCGTGTTAAAGGTCAAAAAACTTCTCTATCTTCAACATTTGAAGCTGTTGGTAAATATTTATCAGGTCAAATAACTGAAGAAGAATTAAAAGAATATGAAGATCATTCTTGTCCAGGATGTGGTTCATGTTCAGGAATGTATACAGCAAATTCAATGAACTGTATGTGTGAAGTATTAGGTATTGCTCTTCCAGGTCATGGTACTATTCCTGCAGTATATGCTGATAGAATCAGACTTGCTAAGCATACTGGTATGAAAATCATGGAATTAGTTAATAATAACGTAAAAATTAGAGATATTATTAATGAAAAATCATTTAGAAATGCCTTAACTATGGATATGGCATTAGGATGTTCTACAAATACAATGCTTCACTTACCAGCAATTGCTCATGAAGCAGGTGTAAAAATTAATCTTGATATGGCAAATGAAATATCAGAACATACACCTAATTTATGTCATTTAGCTCCTGCTGGACACACATATATGGAAGATTTAAATGAAGCAGGTGGAATTCAAGCAGTTATGAAAGAAATTTCAAAAATTCCAAATGCTTTGAATTTAGATTTATTAACAGTTACAGGAAAAACTATTAAAGAAAATATTAAAAATGCTGTAAATAAAAATGAAGAAATTATTAGAACAATTGATAATCCTTATTCAAAAACTGGTGGAATTGCAGTATTAAAAGGTAATTTAGCTCCAGATGGATGTGTTGTTAAGCGTGGTGCTGTTGCTCCTAATATGCTTAAACATACTTGTAAAGCAAAATGCTATAATTCTGAAGAAGAAGCAATTGCTGCAATCGATGGTGGTAAAATTGAAAAAGGCGATATCGTTGTTATTAGATATGAAGGTCCTAAGGGTGGTCCTGGTATGAGAGAAATGCTTGCTCCTACATCAAGACTTGCTGGT
>CADBQV010000093.1 GCA_902796895.1 uncultured Erysipelotrichaceae bacterium
AAAATTATAAAAGTATTGATTATGATTATTCAAATAGATATAGTGCTATTATTAATCATGGAAGTGATTACAAAGACACTGCTTATGTAATTGATTATGATTTTAATGTTAAAGAATCTATATTAACAGAAACAAAAGATGAATATACTGGTGTAGTATGTTCTGACTTTGCACCCATATTTTTTAAATACACTATAGATGAAAAACTGGGGGATCCATTTTACAAAAGTGATTCATTTTACAAAATAGAATATCTAAATGAATTAATTATATTTAAGGATGACGAATTTGAAAGTATTAAATTTGATATTGGAATTGAATTTGATGAGATTTTATTTAAATATGGTAAATCAATTGATAAAAATGTACGAATAATTGATAATTATTTTTTCGTTATAGAAAGAGATGGTATATCTTTTATATATGACTTAGAAAATAAAAAAATAATATCTAATAAAGAATTATCAAATACTTTATTAGATAAATTAAATAATAATATAAAAGATGATATACCAAGATTTGATGATGTAAAAAATAAAAAAAGCTATAGCTATATATTTAATTCATATTGTAGTAATGCTTCAATTAATTATAATGAAAGTAGAATAATAAAAATAGAAGATACATATTATTATGTAATAGCCTTATACGTAAATGTTAGCTATCTTCCTTGGCTATTAAGAGGAGATAGTGATTATGAAAATTTAGATGCTAGATTTATCTTTAGATATGATAAATTAAAAGATGATATAAAATATGTAGGATATTCTAAAGGAGATATTAGATTCTTTTATACATTTTAATTTCAAAAAGAGCTTTAATTTATAAAGTTCTTTTTTTTCATATATTTTAAATAATTATCAAATATGTTATAATTAAATAAATAAGATTACGTTGGTTTTAAAATTAAATATTTTAATTAATTCGCATTTTATTAATATAAAATGTTTAATATATTAATTGTCTTATTAAATAATTAAATATTATATCTGGAGGTGCTCATGAAAAAAATATTTAGTTTTATATTAATTGTCTTTATAGGATTTAGTCTAATTTCTTGTGGAAATAAAAATGAAACAAAAGAAGATGGAAGATATGCTATATATAAGCTAGCACAAGAAAGTGATTTTGATGGAACTTATGAAGAGTGGCTAGATTCTATTAAAGGAGATAAAATTGTATTAAATGTCATTGATAATGAATTAAAATGGAAATATTCATTAGAGGATGATACTAAATTTAGAAGCTTAGTTAAATTATCTGAATTAAAAGGTAAAGATGGAAAAGACGGTAAAGACGGAAAAGATGCTAAAAACATTAAAGATATTTCATCTGTTAATGTAGGTGATGTGACAATATTTACATTTACATTTGATGATAATTCCAAAATTGAAGCGAAGTTAGTTAATAAAAAAGAAACTATTAAAGATGTAAATAGTATTTCTAAAGAAATAAATGCTTATAAGATATTTAAATATGAATCTGATAAGAAATATTATGATATTTATTTAGATAAAGAAGAATTTAATTTAGGTAAAATTAATTTTAGATTTATTGAAAATGAATCATTAGTACCTTATATTTCTTTAGAAGAAATGTCTAAATTATATAATCCATATTTAATGAATAATGATATTAAATCAGTCATTCAAGAAGTAGATGGTACATCATTATGGACAATTAAAAATAATGAAGTTATTAAAGCTACTATTAAAATAGATCCAATTAATCAAGAATTAGTTATTGATGGTAATTTTGAAAATTTATTTAAAAATCCAATAGATTATTCTAAATATTCATTATTCTTAGATGGTAAGCATAATCAATCAACAGCTAAGGTGACAGAAAATAAAACAGTATTAAGCTATAAAGAAACTGATTTTATTACATTTAAGGAAGATGGTATTAATTATTATCCATTTGGTCTATTAAATATGGTATTTCAAAAATATACATATCATAAATTTTTCTATAATTATGTTAATTTATATGAATATAATGAATTTGAACAATTAAATCAAATGGAAATATTTAAAAAAGAAAATGATTTAGAATCATTTATTGTAATGGATCAAATGAAAGAATATATTGATAAAACATATACAGAAAAAGATCCTAGTGGAAATCCATTAATGCCTTTATATTTAAGATTAAATAATAGATCAGAATTTGTATTCATGTTTGAAAATTATTATGGACTTGCACTTACAAGAAATATTAAATCAATGAAGGCATATTTTGAAAATTATGGTATTTATGATGAATTAATTAGTGATAATTCATTAATTAGAGGTAAAGCATTTAGTAAGGCAGCATTTATGCTAGAAGACCAACACACAGGTAAAGCTAACACAAGCTCTACACCTTGGGGTGAGGATAATGGCGGAAAAGAAATAGATGCAGCTCACGCAAGTAAATTAGTAGATGAAAGAAGAACATTAGGTAGAAATCTAGCTAATTTAAGAAAAAATGCATTTAAAGATAAGGGTATAGCTGAAGATGATTATAAATTCACTATATTATATTCTGAAGATGGACTTACTGCATATTTCTATTTTGATGGATTTGATGGATCTACAAATGCTTTTACAAAATCAGGTGACTCATTTGTAAGAAAGAGTGATGATAAGCTTGCTGAAGAGGATTCATATTTCTTCTTTGTAAAACAATTAAATGAAATTAAAAATCACGTAACAAAGGTTGGTAGTGAAGATGTTAAAGTTAAAAATGTAATTATAGATGATTCACAAAATGGTGGTGGCTATGTTTATATTTTAGGTAAATTATTAGCTTTAATTTCTAAAGATAACAAGGGTATAACATATACACAAAATGATTTATCAAAAGAAATATATAAAAGTGTATATCAAGTAGATTCTAATAAAGATGGCATATATGATGAAAATGACTGCTTTGGAAATATTTTTGATTTCTATATTTTAACAAGTAATCAATCATTTTCATGTGGTAATGCCTTCCCAATTATTGCATCAACTAATAAATATGCTAAATTAATTGGTGAAAGAACTGGTGGTGGAGAATGCGTAGTAGATCAAGATGTATTCTCTAATGGTATATCATTTGTTCATTCTGGAAATGAGCATTTAATTACTTATGATGAGGCAACTAAAGCTATATCAGGTGTAGAAGATGGTATAGCTGCAGATATCGTAATTAATTATTTTGAATATTATGATATTGAAGCATTAAATAGATATATTAAAAAAGCTAATTCAAATTAATAAATTTAAGGCAACTTTACGGTTGCCTTATTTATTTGCATATAAAATATATTTGTGATAAAATAGCTTTTGTTGAAATCATTAAGTTTTATATAATAAACTTAAAATTGAATAATAATTGGGAGAATAACATGAAAAAAGTCATACATTTATTTTTGTTAACAATAACATTAATATTTTCATCTTTTATTTTGCTTTCATGCGTAAAAAATGAAAATACAGAAAACACATATACTATTACATGGAAAAATGATGATGGAATAGTTATAAAAACTGATAATTTAAAAAAAGGTGAAATGCCTAAATATGAAGGTATAACACCATATAAAAAATCAGATATGACATATAATTATACATTTAATGGTTGGGATAAAGAAATAAAAACTGTAGAAGAAAATACAATATATAGTGCCGTATTTGAAAAAGAATATATCAATTATACAATTACATTTTTAATGCCTACACTTGAAGGATTTGAAATCATATCTAAAAAAGATGATTATCATTATGGAGATAAAATAATTGAACCCAAATTACCTATACAAGATAATCAAGTAGATAAAAATTATGAATTTAATGGTTGGGATAAAGAAATAAAAAATGTTGATGGAAATGAAACATATTATGCTACATTTAAAGGTATAAATAGAAAATATAATGTAACATTTAAAGATGAAGATGGATCTATTTTATTAGATACAAAAGAATATGATTATAATACACCAAAATCTAATATTGTATTACCTGATGAACCAAAAAAAGAAAACACAAAAGAATATACATATGAATTTATAGGCTATGATAAGACTATTAGTGATGTTTTATGTGACATAACTTATACTGCAGTATATAAAGCTATAAAAAATAAATATAAAATAACATTTAAAGATGAAGATGATACTATATTAAAAGAAGCATCATATGAATATGGTACTAAAGCAAGCGATATAGACATACCTTCACCTAAAAAAGATAGCACAAATGAATTTAATTATGAATTTAAAGGCTGGGATAATGAAATAAGTGATGTTACAGATGATATGGCTTATAAAGCAGTATATGAAGAATCTTATGTAGAATATGATGTAAAATTGAAATCTAATATAGAAGGTGCTTGTACATTTATTGGTGCTGGTAAATATCATTTTAATGATAATGTAGATATTTCATTTACAATAAATCCAGGTTATACATTTGTTGGTTGGTATATTAATAATGAATTATATACAAATTTTTCATCATTTGAATATAATGTTGATTCATCAATTGAATTTGAAGCTGTATTTGAATCTAATTTATATAAACTAACTATTTCTAATCCAAATAATTTAGATTATAGCGGTGTTATAAGTGGTAATGAATATTTATATAATGCAAATTTGACTATAAGTACTACAGATACAACAAGTAAATATATTGTTTGGTATGTTGATGATGAATTTAAATACTATGGTCTTTCATATAGTTTTGTAATGCCAAATAAAGATATAACAGTTAGATTAATGAAAACTGATACTTTAGAAAATTTATTATATACTAAAGAAGATAATAAAATATATTTTGGCACATACCCTCAAACTAAAGTAGAAGATGATACTTTAATTAATTCATTAAATGAAATGGCAGGAGAACTTCCAAGTATAGATAATTTATATAATTGGACAGATTATAATTATTATGATGATAAAAAAATATCAAGCTATATGTATTATCAAGATATAGATATAAATGATGATAATATATATGATTATAGAGGAGTATATTTTACAAAATATAGACCATATTCAGTAATTTGGGCATCATCTAATGGCAATACTCATCAAGATGAAAATCATTATGAAATTAATACAGTATATTGGTTTAAATATGAAGCTATTGAATGGAATATATTAAAAGAAGCTGATGGTAAGGCATTAATTATTTCTAATTTAATATTAGACGCACAAGAAATATATCCTTACTATACAAATTATGAATTTGAGCATAATGGCGCTATGGGATATGATAATAATTATGAATTATCAAATATAAGAATTTGGTTAAATAATAAATTCTATGATGAAGTATTTAATGATTTAGCAAAAACAATTATTAATATTACAAAAGTAGATAATAGTGCTAAATCTACAGGAAA
>CADBQV010000094.1 GCA_902796895.1 uncultured Erysipelotrichaceae bacterium
AATATTTCCTGTATCAGCTAATACTGCTTGGAAATTTAAGCCACATCTTGTAAATATATTTGTATATGTGTCATACATAATATTATATGATTTTTCTAATCCTTCTTCATTAATATCAAAAGAATAAGCATCCTTCATAATAAATTCTCTAGATCTCATTAAACCAAATCTAGGTCTAAATTCATCACGATATTTAGTTTGAATTTGATACATTGTAATAGGTAATTGCTTAGATGATTTAATTAAATCACGAGCCATAGATGTAAATATTTCTTCATGAGTAGGACCTAAGCAGAATTCACGTTCATGTCTATCCTTAAGTCTCATTAATTCAGGACCATATTTCATCCATCTACCTGATTCAACCCATAATTCTTTTGGTTGTAAGGCACTACATAAAATTTCAATAGAGCCAGAATTATCCATTTCTTCTCTTATTATTCTTTCGATTTTATTTAAAACTCTTAAGCCCATTGGTAAATAATTATAAACACCAGCTACTTCATTTTTAAGCATACCTGCACGAAGAAGTAGGATATGTGATGCTATTTTTGCCTCACTTGGAGCTTCCTTTAGAGTTGAGATTAACATTTTACTTGCTTTCATATTAACAATTCCTTTCAAAATCGAAATAAATTATATCATAATTTAACATTAAAATCTATGAAATCGTTATTATAATTAATAAAATAGTTTATATGCTTTGATTTTTAATTATAATTATACTATAATATATTTGAAGTTTGTTCGATTACAAAACTTTTTAAGGAGGATTTCATGGACAAGATTAAGAGTCGTTCTGAAATCGGTATTTTCGCACTTGGAGGTTTAGGTGAAGTCGGAAAAAATATGTATTGTATCGATTATTTAGAACAATTATTCATAATCGATGCAGGTATATTATTCCCTGATGAGCATTTACTAGGTGTAGATTATGTAATACCTGATTTCACGTTTTTAAAAGCAAATGAACATCGTATTGTGGGTCTTTTTATAACTCACGGTCATGAAGATCATATTGGTGGTATTCCATTTTTGTTAAAGCAAGTTAGAATACCAAAGATTTATGCAGCCGGAGTAACAGTAGATTTAATTGAAAATAAATTAGAGGAATATCCTGAATTATTATCTTCTACTACTATTATTGAATTTAAGAGCCATTACATTTTTAGCTTTAAGGATGTTGATGTATCTTTTATTAGATTAAACCATTCAATTCCAGATTCATTCGCTATATGCTTTAAAACACCACTTGGTACAATTATGCATACAGGAGATTTCAAAATAGATTTAACTCCAGTTGGACCTGGTGCCGAGTATGAAAAATTATCTAAGCTAGGTGAGGAAGGATGCTTATGCTTACTTGCCGATTCAACAAACGCACTTAGAGAAGGATTTACTGATTCTGAAAGAAAGATTGGTACTTCTATTAAAGATTTATTCTCTAAAGTTAAAGAAAGAATTATTGTTGCAACATTCGCATCAAATATGTTTAGAGTACAACAAATAATTGAAGCTTGTGTAGAATCAAAGCGTCATGTAGCTATATTTGGTAGATCAATGGAAAAAACAATTGAAGTTGGTCAACAAGTAGGTTATATAAAAGCACCTAAGGATACAATTATTCAACCTGAAGAAATTGGTAATTATAAACCAAGTGAATTATGTCTATTATGTACAGGTAGCCAAGGTGAACCACTTGCAGCCTTATCAAGAGTTGCATCAGGTACACATAGATTAATTAAATTAATTCCATCTGATACAATAATTTTCTCATCTTCTCCTATTCCAGGAAACCAAGAAGGTGTAAATAAGACAATTAATTTATTATTCAAAAATGGTGCTGAGGTTATTACTCACTCACCTATTACCGATACACATACTACAGGACATGCATCTCAGGGCGAATTAAAATTAATGCTTACACTTGTTAAGCCTAAATATTTCATCCCTATTCATGGTGAATATAGAATGCAAAGAGTTCATGCTGATTTAGCTGTTGAAACTGGTGTCTTAAAGGATAACATCTTCATTTTAGAAAATGGTGATGTTGTTGCTATAAGCGAAACAAAAGCTAGATATGCAGGTCAGGTTGAACATGGTGAAGTTTATATAGATGGAACTGGTATTGGTGATATTTCTACTTCTATTATTAGAGAAAGAAAACAATTATCAGATGATGGAATGTTTTCTTTAATAATTACAATAGATACTAAAAATAAGACAATACCTATTGATCCACAGGTAGTATCTAGAGGCTTTATTTATATGAAAGATAGTGAAGAATTAACTAAAGAATTTGTTGATTTTTCTAAAGAATTCCTTGAACAAGAGCTTCACAAGGTTAAGCTTGTAAATTTACAAATGTTAAAACATAGCTTAAGTGAAGAATTAGGAAAGAGAATAAAAGAAAAAACAGATAGAGCTCCTATGATAATTCCTATTTTTATGGATATTGCTCCAAAGGATCCATCTTTAATAATTAAATAATAATTAAAAGATGTTAGAAATTTTAAATTTTTCTAACATCTTTTTTGTTTTCTAATATTTTATTATATTCTAAAATATCAATTTTATTACAATTAGAACACATCTTACATTCATTATTATTTTCAAATCCAAAATATTCTGATAGTTGTTTATGAATACACTTTTTAGATAGACATAAGCCTACCATTCTATCTAATTTTTGATATTTAGATAATTTTACTGAATTAATTTCTTTTTCACTTAAAAAATTATTTTCTACATTATCTATAAAATATTCAATCATAGAAATATCTTTTCTATCAAATAAAAGTATTGTATATGCCATAAAGCCATCTCTAGATGCTCTACCTGTTTGTTGAACAAAATCTTCTATCGACTGTGGCATATCATATTCTATTACATATCTAATATCTTTAATATCAATTCCCATACCAAAGGCATTAGTACATATTAATATATTTATTTCATTAGATATAAATTTATTAAACATATCAATTTTATATTTATTTTCTAATGCACCGTGATACATTCCTACATTATATTTTAATTCCTTTAACATATTATATAGGTATATAACATTTTTAATAGACAGACAATATATTAAGCATTTACCTTTTATTTTATTTAAATAGCTTAATAATTCTCTTTCTTTATTTGATGTTTTAACAATATTATAATAAATATTTTTCTTATCTGAATCTTCTTTTATAATTGAAGGGTTAGACATATTCATTAATGATTTTATTTTTTCTATTGTATTATTAGTAGCGGTTGCTGATAAGGCAAGTAATCTTGGTCTTTTCTTTAAATTAATAATAAAATCTTTAATGTTTTTAAGCTGATATCTAAAATCATCAGACCATAAAAGGGTATGTGCTTCATCACATACAACTAAATCAATATCGATATTAGCTATAGCTTCTTGGAATTTTTTATTTAATAATCTTTCTCCTGCTATATATAATATTTTTACTTTATTATATTTTATTTTCCTATATATATTTTCTATTTCATTATAATCAAGTAAGGAATTAATATATTCAGCCTTAATATATTTTTCTTTCAAGCCTCTTACTTGATCTGCCATTAATGATATAAGTGGCGTTATAACAATCGTCATACCAGATAATATTAGTGAGGGAATTGTAAAGGTTATAGATTTACCATAGCCAGTGGGAAGAAGGCCAATGGTATCCTTATTATCTAATATATTATCGATAATTAACGCTTGTTTAGGCTTTAAATAATCATATCCAAAATATGATTTTAAAATATCTATTTTATCCATCTAATATGATATTTTATTCATATTTTTTATTTTGTCAAATTACATTTTTTTATTTTATCAAATATAAATTTTTAATAAGTTTAATTTAATAAAGTAACTATTTTTACATAAAAAAAGATGAGATACTCTCATCTTAATTAGCTTCATTAATCCATTTTAATAACATATTTTTAGGTTTAAATCCTAAGCTTGTTGATACAACTTTTCCATCTTTAAATAATACTAAATATGGAATAGATGATACGTTAAATGCCATAGCTATAGCTTCGTTTTCATCAACATTTACCTTACCTACATTAATTACGCCTTCTTCTGCTAATTCATGTAAGATAGGTGATAACATCTTACATGGACCACACCAGTTAGCATAAAAATCAACAACTACAACACCACTAGATGTAAATTCCTTGAAATTACTTTCGTTTAATTCTAATACTTGCATAATAACCTCCCTATTTATATTCCTTATGCTTATAATCTAATGTATCTAAATTGACATCTTCTATAAAATGTGAACCTTTTAAACTTTCAGGTTCATCCTTAAATACAACATCTTTATCATTTAGTGCTTCACTTGCAAGATACAACATAATTGCAGCACAATTTGATAAATTTAAGCTTCTTACTTTATCAGTAGTTGGTATTCTAAAGCATCTATCTAAATTTTCTTTTAATATATCATATGCAATGCCTTCGTTTTCAGCACCAAATACTAAATATACATTTTTATCTCCTGCATCCTTTTTAAAATCAATATCGATTGGTGATTTATGACCATATCTTGTTAAGAAATAAAATACTCCATCCTTATTTTTTTCTAAAAAGTCATTATAATCTTCATATACGATATATTCTACATAATCAATATAATCAACGCAGCTTCTTTTTAAATGCTTTTCATCAAGAGAAAAGCCTAAAGGCTTTATTAGATGTAATGTCGCATTAAAGCCTACACAGCTACGCATTATATTACCTGTATTTGCAGGTATTTCTGGATGATATAATACTACATTTATTTTTTTCATTAGTCTAATACTCTTTTTACAAAATTATATACAGCGAATTCAATACCATCAGATAATACATCTCTTGTAACAAATGATGATACCTTTCTTACGCTTTCAGGTGCTGTAGGCATACATATGGCAATATCTGCTTCATCAAGCATTTCAATGTCATTAACATTATCACCAAAGGCAATAATTCTTCCACCAGGATATTTTTTTCTAATAATATCATAACAAGATGATTTAGATACACCCTTATTTACAATATCATATCCTAAATCAGATACTCTAATAAATCTAAGTGATGGATATTTTTTAATATCTATACTATCTAAATTCATATCTACGATGCTTAAAGAATAGATTTTATCATTATCAATCATAGCTCTATCGCCTTTTTTAGGTTCAATAATTTTCATACCTTCAGCGAATTTTTTAAATGCTTTATTTGTATTTTGAAATCTTACATATCTATCTTTAGATAATACACTTAAGTTTAAGCCATCATCATCAATTTGATGAATTACTTCAGGTGATATTTGAGATTCAAATAATATTTCTTTTCCAATATAGGCATAAGCACCATTGTTTTGGATAGCACCATCAACCTCGATTTGGCTTAAAACATCTTGAAGCATTGATTTACATCTGCCTGTTGAAAGCATTACTAAATCTCCTTCTTCTCTAATTTCTTTTATTACTTCTTTAGCAGAATCAGGAATTACGCCATCTTTCATTAATGTGCCATCAATATCAAATAAATAAACATTTCTATCTTTTCTATTTAGAAACATATTCTTCACCAGTTAGTGTATATTCATCGCAATCTAGAATCTTTACACTAATCCTTTCACCAAGTTGTAATTCTCTTTTTGAAGCTACATATATACAACCATCAATTTCATCAGGTGCATATGCATAAGAACGACATACATACATATATGAATCACTATCATAATTAATAACAAAAACATCATCAAGAACTTTATTTAATAGCTTTTGATTATTCTCTAAAGCTATTTTTGATTGAGCTAGCATTAATTTTTCATAACGCTTTTGTTTTTCTGCTTCACTAATTATATTAGGATATTCTGTAGCCTTTGTTCCTTCTTCTAAGCTAAATGTAAAAGCACCAAGTCTATCAAATCTAACCTTTTTAATAAAATCAATTAGATTATCAATATCTATATCTTCTTCATATGGGAATCCTACAATAAATGTTGTTCTTATTATAGATTCTGGTATTTCTTTTCTTATTTTATCAAATAAATTTAATAAATATTCTCTATTTCCTCTTCTTTTCATATAAGATAATATTTTATCCTCTGAATGTTGAATTGGAATATCAAAATATGGCATTACCTTTTTATTGTTTTTAATAAATTCAATTAATTCATCAGTTACAATATCAGGATATAAATATAATAATCTTATTTTAAAATCGCCATCAATTTTTACTAATTCTTTTAATAAATCAACGATTTTTAATTCTTTATAAATATCGTAACCATATTTAGTAGTATCTTGAGATATTAAATTTATTTCATAACAGCCATTATTAACTAATAATTTAACTTCTTCAGTAATATCTTCTATAGTTCTAGATTTTAAATTACCACGAATTAATGGTATAGCACAAAAGGCGCATCTATTGAAGCAGCCTTCGCTAATTTTTACATATGCCATATAATTTGGAGTTGAATAAACTCTTTCAAGTGG
>CADBQV010000095.1 GCA_902796895.1 uncultured Erysipelotrichaceae bacterium
ACATTTACAATTTTACCATCCTTTAATGTAGATAATGACATTAATCCTGATAATGAATAAATACTTCCAATTGGAGTAATAGTAGGTTTAGAAATACATGCGCCACCTGCAGTTTTCTCACCCATAGTTATTACACTACTATCATTATATTTAGCAAGGTATGGCATAGCATTAGCTGATGAGAATGAATGTGCTGAATTTAAAAATATAATATTATATCCTAATTCCTTTAATGATTTATCATTTTCATCTATTTTACTATCTAAATTAATATCTGCCTTATATGTTTGATTATTATAGCTGCTAGTTGCTGGATTTTCTACACAAAATGATACATCACCAATTAATGTAGATAATGAATATAATAATGCATCTGATGAACCACCCAAATTATATGTTAAATCAACAACGATATTTTTAATATCCTTATTATTAAGTACATATTTATATGCATAATTAAATAATGTTGCTGTATTAGTAAGTGTTGGTTTATCGCCATAATTATATAATTCATTTTCATTTATTGCTTGAAATGAATTAAATGAAATAAATAATGTATTATCTATATTTTCAATACCATCTTCAATTCCATATGATTTTATATATTTACTTAATTCATCTTCTATTTTATGAAATTCAATAGTTTCCTTTGAATATTTAGTAGTATCTATTGACATTCTTTTAAAATCATATAAAAATGATGGCTTTATAATTGCAGTATGAAAATCATTTAAATTTGACAGTGTATAAACTGTCGCATTATCCATCTTTATTACATTTTTTGATAACACATCATTTTTATATCCATGATCTATAAAAAACTTATCAAATGATTCTATATCCTTATCCTTCTTTAAGCCATATAGATAATTTAGTTCAATTAATAAAGAATCATAATAATAATTTGTAAATTCTAGACTTATCTCATCTTTTTTCTCTGTATTATAAAATAAAGCACCAAGATTTGTGAGTGTAGTTGAATCTCCATCTTCTTTATATAAATCATCTGTACATGCAAAGAAAAGTCCATTAAAATTATATGCTAAATTACTTAATATATGGACATTTACAAAAAATGAATTAAAAACACTTAAAGGCAAATATAATTTATCATTATATTTATAGATATCTAAGCTTTTATAAGAATTTAAATTTACTTTTAATTCATTTCCCTTAATATAATTACTTTTAGTTATTTTAAGTGTTTTTTTAAATGGTTTTAAATTAAGTAAAGATAAATTACCTGATTCATTATTAGATAAAAGTGAATCAAAATCAGAAAATGTAATTGTTTGATCATCATAATCAATTATACAAAAATCACCAATTTCATTTTTAATTGTAGCCTTATTTAAATTAGATTCTATTTTATAATATGAATTACTAGATTTATATTCTTTTCTTAATTGAGATAAAAAATCTATGCCTTCATTTAATGAAATATAAGGTATTTCACTATTTGCTTTAAATAGCATCTCAATTTTATAATCACTATTAATTTCGCCATTTTCTGCCATATTAACAGGCATATTTACTATTTTTTCTTTATTATTATCACTACAAGATACTAATAATAATTGAGATAATAATAAAGCACTAATTAAAAGTTTTTTCATATAATCCCTCTTTTTTATTAAATGAATTTATTAACAAATTTATTTATTCTATTCCAACAATCATTACATTCCTTTAATTTATCATCATGAGTATAAAAATCATGCCACATTAAAGAATATAAATATATTTCAGATTTTTCCTTATCTAATTTATCATATAGTGAAAGTGAATCAGATAATAATCTTTCAGTTTTAGAAACATTAATCATTATAGGTGGATACATTTCCATATTAAATTCAAGTGGAAACATATATTTATCATGAATTTTATTATATGGATCAGGTAAGACATCTTCTTTTTTTGTTCCAAATAATATATCTTCAAGCTTATTAAATGTATATGAAGCACCCACACAATTATAATCAGTCCATGGTGATGCTAGTACAACGCAATTTGGTAATTTAATATTATTTTCTTTTAAATATTCTAATAAGCCTAAAGCGAGATTTCCACCAGCTGATTGACCTGCAAGAATAATTTTATTATATCTTTTTGTTAAATAAATGTATGAATTATAAACATTATTTAATGCAACCATATGAATATCTTCTATTGCTACCTTATAATCTGGTAATAAGACATCTGAGTCATTTATATATTTAGAATAAAGTGAGGCACCTATAATATTGTTTTGACTTACAGGAAGTACATATCCTCCACCATGAAGCATCAATACTACAGTATCACTTTTTTTATTCTTTTTCTTAAAATAATAATTTATAGCATTATCTATTTTTAATGATTCAATATCAAAATCATCTTTAAATGATTCTAAATTTAATTTAGGTTTAACATATTTATATTCTTTTAATTCTTTTAAGATTTGATTATCTTCAGATTCTCTCATTTTATTTAAGCAATCATAATAAATTATAGATGATTCCTTTGAAATTTCATTTATATCAAATACAGGCATATATTTAACCTCTCATGTAATATTTTATATTATTATACTATAATTTATCTTAAAATTAAAACAATCCTCCAAGAAGGAGGATTATTTTTATCTATAAGATGTAGTTTCAAATTTAGATTTATAAATCTCACTATCTTTATTATATTTAGTTTTAAATGACATAATTATTAATTTCAAGATAAAAATGTAATATTATTATCAAATAAAAATGTATGTTTTTAATCAATAACTATAAATCCCTTTTTCATTATTAAACTACCTCCAAACCACAGTTTTATATTTTACTATATTCCTGAAATACAGTAAAAAATGATTGGAAATAAATCCAACCATTTATCCTACTTTTTCTTCTTTTTATATCTAATTACAAAGAATAGTACTAATAATAGGGCAACAACGATTCCAGCTGCAATGCATGCTATTACTAATCCTCCACCTGCATATCCAGGGGCAATATCTAAAAACATAATCGATACATCCTTTCTAAAAATTTATATTAGCTAAACTTAATAAGCTTGTTATTATAAGACCAATTGAAAAGCTAAATGCGTTACAAAAAAAGCCATACAAAATACTTTTTTTCTTATCCTTTATTATCGAATAATAAAGAGCTGATTCAATAAATACAATTAATATTTCTAATCCAACAACTACTAAATAATAATATAGATTAGAATCAAATTTAT
>CADBQV010000096.1 GCA_902796895.1 uncultured Erysipelotrichaceae bacterium
AATAAAAAAGAAATACCAATGTATCAGGTATTAAAATATAATTATTATAAAAATAATTTAGAATTAGATCACTATTTATCTAATATGGTTAATGATTTAAATAATTTTAAAGAATTAGATTTTAAAATATCTGATGATATAAAAGCTAATTTACGTGATTATCAAATTGAAGGCTTTAAGTTTTTAAGTGTCTTAGATAAATATAATTTATCAGGTATTTTAGCTGATGATATGGGTCTTGGTAAGACATTAGAGGTTATATCTTTATTCGCATCTAAAGATATAAATATGCCAATAATTGTCGTATCTCCTAAAAGCTTAATATTTAACTGGGAAAATGAATTCTTAAAATTTTATCCTTTGGCTAAAGTTAAAGCTATAGTAGGTGCCCCTGATATTCGTCATGATATAATATCTAATATAGATAATAATAAAAAAATTATCTATTTGACATCATATGATTCATTAAGATTAGATATTGATTATTATAATAATACATATTTTAGGTATATAATATTAGATGAAGCCCAGTACATTAAAAATGTCGGTGCTAAAAAAACATTAAATGTTAAAATGCTAAAGGGTGATGTAAAAGTAGCACTATCTGGTACTCCAATAGAAAATAATGTTATTGACCTATGGTCTATATTTGATTTTTTAATGCCAGGTTATTTAGAGAATTTAACATCATTTAAAAGAAAATATCAAAATGATTCTAATAATTTCACTAAAATAATAGCTAAAAAATGTGCGCCATTTATTTTAAGAAGAATTAAAGAGGATGTCCTTTTAGATTTGCCTAAAAAATATGAAAAGATTGTATCATGTGAAATGGATAATAATCAAAAGATGATATATGATGCATATAGATTAAAGGCACAAGATGAAATTAAAGATGATACTAAAAAATTTGATATCCTACCTATGCTTACAAGATTAAGAGAAATATGTATATCACCATCACTATTTATGCTAGATTATAATCATAAATCAGCTAAAATTGATTTAGTTATGGATATTATAAATGATTATATAAAGGATGGTCATAAGATATTAATATTTTCATCATTTGTTAAAGCCTTAAATTTACTTGAGGTAAAATTATATAATTTAAATATTAAATATTTATTATTAACAGGTAAAAACTCAAGTAAAGAAAGAATGAGCATGGTTGATGAATTTAATAATGATTTTGATATAAAAGTCTTTTTAATTTCCTTAAAGGCTGGAGGTACTGGCTTAAATTTAGTTGGTGCTGATACGGTAGTGCATCTAGATCCTTGGTGGAATGTAAGTGCTGAGATGCAAGCGACAGATAGAACATATAGAATTGGTCAAACAAAAAATGTTGAGGTTATAAAGGTTGTTTGTGAAAATTCAATAGAACAAAGAGTAATCGAGCTTCAAAATATCAAAAAGGATGTTTTTGATAAAATTATAAATGATAGTAGCTTATATAAGAATTTAAGCTTAGATGACCTAAATTATATATTAAAATAGAGGTATTATATGGAAGATAATAAAAAAGAATTAAGCGAATTAAATTTAAAGATGGTTAAATATAAAGAAAATGTAAATTTAGTCGCAAGAATTAATGTTGAATTAAATAAAAAATTAGGCCTAGAGCATTATTTAACTGATTTTTCATCTAATTTAATTAGAGCGTTAAACCAATATGAAAAATTTGTTTTCTTATTAGAAAATAAAGAAGAATTTGTTGATACCATCATTAAATTTAGTGAAAATGTAATTGATTTTTTCAATATGACACCACCTGAGGTTTTACTTGAAAAGAGCTTATTTAAAAAAAGAAAGATCTTAAAAAAGAATTATGATAATAATATGGAAAAGATTAATAAGCTTGTTAAATCAATGAATGATATTAATGATTTAATTGATAAAAATATTGGAAAATCAGTTAAACCATATATTGAAAACGATTAAGTAATTTTTTAATAAAATATTTACTTGATATATAATTGTTAATAAGTTAAAATAACTTGTAACTTAAAATGAGGTGAATTTTATGCTAGATCAATATGCAAAGATTAATAAAATAAGAAGAAAGGTATTTGAAGAGGTTGCCCGCCTTGCTTATAATGGTGATTATTCAAAGATGGATGTATTACCTTATGAAATATGTAATGTATCTGTTGGTAGATCATCTATTTTCCTTGAAAGAGCAATAGTAGCTGAAAGAATTAGATTAGCTATTGGCCTTGATGCAAGAAAAGCAAGTGAGCATAAGCCTATTTCTTATGGTATTGAGGATGCGATTAAAACTGAAAGATATTATGAACCACCACTAGTTAACGTAATAGATTTCGCATGTAATGCATGTCCTACTGAAAGCTTTTATGTAACTGATTCTTGTGAAGGATGTCTTGCCAATCCTTGTGCTAATGTATGTCCTAAAGAAGCAATTAAAATTGTTCATGGTAAATCAGTAATTGATCCTGATAAATGTATTTTATGTGGAAGATGTCAATCTGTTTGTCCTTATAAAGCAATTATTCATAGACAACGTCCTTGTGCTGCAGCATGTGGTATGCACGCAATTGAATCTGATGAAAATGGTAAGGCAAAGATTAATTATGATAAATGTGTATCATGTGGTATGTGTATGGTTAACTGTCCATTTGGTGCCATTGCTGATAAATCACAAATCTTCCAAGTTATTCAAACAATTAAATCAGATACACCAATTTATGCAATAGTAGCACCAGCAATAATGGGTCAATTTGGTCCTAAATTTAATTTAAAGACTATGGATGACGCATTTAATAAATTAGGATTTGATGGTGTATATGAGGTTTCAATTGGTGCCGATTTATGTACTGTTGAAGAAGCACATGATTATTTAAATAATGTTCCTGATAAATTAAAATTCATGGGTACATCTTGTTGTCCTGCATGGAGTAAGATGGCTAAAATGGAATATCCTGATCATAAAGAAAATATATCAATGACTATGACACCTATGGTATATACTGCAAGACTTGTTAAAAAGATGCATCCAAATTCTAAAATAGTATTTGTAGGACCATGTGCAGCTAAGAAGCTTGAAGCATCAAGAAAGAGTGTTAGAAGTGATGTTGATTTCGTATTAACATTTGAAGAATTAAATGGTATGTTTATTGCTAAAAATGTTGATTTCAATAAGCTTGAGGCTAAGCCTTTAAAGAATGAAACATCAGCAGATGGTAGAGGATTTGCAGTAATGGGTGGTGTTGCCCAAGCAGTAGTTAATAGCTGTAAATTAATCGCACCAGAAAGAGAAATAAAGGTATATGCATCTCAAGGTCTTGAAAATTGTAGAAAGATGTTAAAGGATGCGGTTGAAGGTAAATATGATGGATATTTACTAGAAGGTATGGCATGTCCTATGGGCTGTGTATCAGGTGCTGGTACTATTGCATCTCCAAGCAAGAGTAAAGCAATGGTTAGTGTAAGCCAAAAGGAAACACCAATGAAATCAGCAACAGATTCTTCATACCTAGATCAATTAGAAAAATTAGATTAATAATAAATTTGAACTCTTCATTTGAAGGGTTCTTTTTTTGCTTTAAGATGGTATCATAATATATTATGATTTTATCGTTTTAAAACATATTTTTTATTTTTGGCACTTTTTTCTTGACAGTGCCAAATAAGAGTTTTATAATATAATTGCACTTGGATAGGAAGAGTGCAAAATGAACTAAATTGAGGTGATATGATGCTTACAGATAGGCAAAAGCTCATTTTAAAAGCAATAATTGAAGAATATGTTACAACTAATGAACCAGTAGGATCAAAGGTTTTAACAGAAAAGCCTTATTTAGAATTTTCATCTGCAACATTAAGATATGAAATGCAGCATCTAGAAGAAACTGGTTATTTAAAGAAGACACATACATCTAGTGGTCGTATTCCTTCAGAACAAGGCTATAGATATTATGTAGATCATTTAATAATTAGAGATGATGATGTTATTGAATATTATAAATATGTTGATGAAATATTTGAAAATAAATATGCATCAAGATCTGAAAAAGTTAAAAAGGTCGCTGATTTATTAAGCGAGCTTACAGGATGCTATGCAGCGGTAATTACATCACCTAATGATTTAGCTAAGGTATTAAAAATGGAAATTGTTCCACTTAACGAACAAGAAGCATTACTTTTGATTGTAACATCTGGTGGTGCTGTTGAAACTGAAAGAATTATAATACCTAGTGGTTATAATATGGATGACTTATTAAGAATTATTCAAATGTTTGATAATGCAATGTATGGTCATTCAATATATGAAATAAGAGATATATTATCTAATGAAGCATCAAAGCCTAGAATTAGACAAATGGTTGATTTTAAAGATGATATCTTAAATTTCATGATTAAAGCATTTACAAGCTTCTTAAAAGGAGATACAACAGGTTCAGGCTTATCAAGATTATTTAATCATCCTGAGTTCCAAAATCGTGAAGCAATGCAAAAAATTGTTAAATCTATCGATAAGGAATTAATGATGAGATTTGCAAGAAATGCTAACGATGGATTAAGAGTTCAAATAGGAACTGAAAATCTAACTGATGGATTAGATGAATGTTCAATTATTTCTGTTCCATTTATTGTTAATCCCGATGAAGCTGGTTCAGTTATACTAGTAGGTCCTACTAGAATGAATTATCGTGCTACAATACCTCTTTTAGAGTATGTAGCAAAGAGTATGACTAAATTAGATAAGAGGTAGTAATAGTGGCAGAAGAAATAAAGGAAGAAATGGCAACTGATGGTTTTGAAAAGGAAAATGAAAAGCCAGAAGAAAAAGCCGAATCAAAAGATTTAAAGGATGATAATTTAAAGGATGATAAAAAAGAAAATCATTCTGAAAATAAAAAAGAATCTAAAAAAGAAAAGAAAAATAAAGATTTAGAAAAAATCGAAGAGCTTAAAGCATTAAACTTAAAGCTTGAAGAAGAAGTAAAAAAATGGAAAAATGAATATCTAAAGGCTTATGCTGATAGTCAAAATTTCCAAAAAAGAATTAATGAAGAAGCAATTAAAGATAGAAAATATGCTTCACAAAAGGTTGTAGGTGAATTAATTCAACCAATTGATATGTTAATTCAAATTGTTAATATGCCTGCCCCATCACCTGAGGTAGCAAATTATGTAATTGGATTTCAAATGATTGCAAATCAATTAAAGGATATATTACAAAACGAAGGCTTAGCTTCAGTTAAAGCTGAGGTAGGTAAAGAATTTGATCCTAAATGTATGCAAGCAGTTGAAACTTCAAATTTAGAAGAATATGAAGACAACATTATAACTAAGGTTATGCAACCTGGTTATATGTATAAAGATAGAGTATTAAGAGCTGCAATGGTAGTTGTTAATAAGAAGAAAAAAGAAAATATCGAAGAAGGAAAAGAGGAAAAGTAATTATGACAAATAAAGTAATTGGTATTGACTTAGGTACTACAAATTCATGTGTATGCGTAATGGAAGGTAAAGAATCTAAAGTTATTCCTAACGCAGAAGGTGTAAGAACTACTCCATCAGTAGTAGCATTTAAAGGTGATGAAATTCAAGTTGGTGATGTTGCAAAACGTCAAGCAATAACTAACCCTAATACTGTATCATCTATTAAAAGACATATGGGTTATTCATCATATAAGGTAGATATTAATGGTAAGAAATATACACCACAAGAAATCTCAGCTATGATT
>CADBQV010000097.1 GCA_902796895.1 uncultured Erysipelotrichaceae bacterium
TAGCATTTATGACAGGAGCTGGTATTGGTGTAGGTGTAGCAATAGCACTTAAATTCAATCCACTACAAACAATAGTTTTAGCTGCAGTTGGGGAACTTACAGCTTGTCTATCACTTTCAACTAAATTTGTTACAAATGGCGTAATTAATAATGGAACATTCCAAATTGGTGACCCACTAACAATTTATTTAGTAGTAATTTTAGCTGCATTAGCCATGAAATTTATCTTAAGAAAGAAAACACCAGTAGATATTTTAATTGTTCCACTTTTAGGTGTAACAATCGCATTAGTACTTGGTCTTTTAATTAGATTCCCTGCAATCTATGTTACATATGGTATTCAATTTGTAGTTGATAAATCTACATCAGCTGTACCATTTGTTATGGGTATTGTAATAGCAGTATTAATGGGTATGGCACTTACAGCACCTATATCAAGTGCTGCAATTGGTGCAATGGTATTCGTTGCATCTGAAACATCAGGTGAAGGCTTATATATCGCATCTGGTGCTGCAATTGTTGGATGCTGCTGCCAAATGGTAGGATTTGCAATTCAATCTAGACGTGATAATAATATTGGTATGGTTATTTCAATTGGTATTGGTACATCAATGCTACAATTTAAAAACATCTTAAAAAAGCCAATTGTATGGTTACCTACAATTATTGCATCAGCAATATTAGGACCTATTTCAACTTGCTGGTTAAAGCTAGGCTGTATGGGTTCATCAGCAGGTATGGGTACATCAGGCTTAGTTGGTCAAATTGGAACATATAATTCTATGGGAAATACATGGCAAACATGGGTTGGTATATTTGGTTTACAAATCACATTACCTGCACTTTTAGTATTCGCTATAGATTTCGCATTTAGAAAAGCTAATTTAATCAAAGATGGAGATTTAAAAGTTTAAAAATATAAGAGCCTTCGGGCTCTTTATTTTGTTTAATATTATTGAAAATAATATATATTTTTGTTACAATATTTAAAGGAAAGCGAGCAATAAATATGGATGATTCTAAAGAATTAAAAAAACGACAACCACTAATAAGAAACTTCTGTATTATAGCCCATATAGATCATGGTAAGACTACATTATCAGATAGAATACTTGAAATATGTGAATCTATAGAAGAACGTGAAATGCAAGATCAATTGCTAGATTCAATGGAACTTGAAAGAGAACGTGGTATAACAATAAAACTAAATAGTGTATGTCTTAAATATAAAGCTAATAATGGAATTGAATATGAATTCCATTTAATAGACACTCCAGGTCATGTAGACTTCACATATGAAGTATCAAGATCACTTGCTGCATGTGAAGGTGCAATCCTTGTTGTAGATGCTACTCAAGGTGTAGAAGCCCAAACACTTGCAAATGTCTATTTAGCACTTGATAATAATTTAGAGATTTTACCTTTAATTAATAAAATAGACCTACCTTCAGCAGACCCTGAAAAAGTAAGAAAGGAAATCGAAGATGTAATAGGTATTCCTGCCTTTGAAGCAGTATTAGCTTCAGCTAAAACAGGTGTTGGTGTAAGAGATATATTAGAACAGGTTGTATCATACGTACCTGCACCTACAGGAAATATTGATAGTCCTTTAAAGGCATTAATATTTGATAGTGCCTTTGACCCATATCGTGGTGTTGTAATTCTAGTATGTGTTAAAGAAGGTATATTAAGAGTTGGAGATGAAATTAAATTCATGTCTAACGGTAAAGAATATCAAGTAATTGAACTTGGTGTAAGAACACCTAAGGAAGTAAGAAGAGAATATTTAATGGCAGGAGATGTAGGTTATATTACCGCATCAATAAAAGATATTAATAATGTTAATGTCGGTGATACAATAACTTTAAAAAACACACCTGCAAAAGAGCCATTAACAGGATATAGAAAATTAAACCCAATGGTATATTGTGGCTTATATCCAATTGATTCTAAAAAATATCAGGATTTAAGAGATGCCTTAGATAAAATTAAATTATCTGATGCTTCACTTTTATATGAACCTGAAACATCTGAAGCACTTGGCTTTGGATTTAGAACAGGCTTTTTAGGATTACTTCATATGGATATTATAAAAGAAAGAATATCTAGAGAATTTAATATTGATTTAATAGCTACTGCACCATCAGTTAATTATCATGTATATTTAACTAATGGTACTATGATAGAAATAGATAACCCATCTAATTTACCAAAGGTTCAAGAAATAGATAGAATTGAAGAACCATTCGTTAAAGCTACAATAATGACACCAACAGACTATATCGGTGCTGTAATGGATTTATGTCAAAAAAAGCGTGGTTTATTTATTGATATGCAATATGTAGAAGAAACAAGAGCTGTATTACATTATAATATTCCGCTTTTAGAAATAGTTTATGATTTCTTTGATAAATTAAAATCATATTCTAAAGGCTATGCATCATTTGATTATGAAATAGGAGAATATGTAGAATCTAAATTAGTAAAAATGGATATTATGCTAAATGGCGATGTAGTAGATGCCTTATCTTTAATTGTTCATAAAGATTTTGCATACGAACGTGGTAAAGTACTAGTAGAAAAATTAAAAGAAATAATTCCAAGACAATTATTTGAAGTACCTATTCAAGCAGTAATCAATCATAAGGTTATTGCAAGATCAGACATCAAAGCACTTAGAAAGGATGTACTTGCTAAATGCTATGGTGGCGATATCTCAAGAAAAAAGAAGCTTCTTGAAAAACAAAAAGAAGGAAAGAAGAAAATGAAAGAAATTGGTTCTGTAGAAGTACCACAAGAAGCATTCTTAGCAATATTATCAACAGACGAAAATTAGGAGGAATAGAAAATGAAAAAAGAAAACTGTCCATATTGCCAACAAGGTGAATTTTTAGCTAAATTCGGTGTATTAGCATTCGAAACTGAAACATCAGAGGTTATTGTATTTAAAGATCAAACATATAAAGGAAGATGTATCGTTGCATACAAAAAAGACCATGTAGCTGAAATTAAAGACTTATCTAAAGAAGAAAGAGCTAAATTCATGGATGATGTTGCAAGAGTTGCAAGTGCTATTGATAAAGCATACCATCCATATAGAATTAACTATGGTGCATTTGGTGATACATTAGGTCACCTACATTTCCATATCGTACCTAAATACGAAGGTGGTGCTGATTTTGGTGGAATGTTTGTTATGAACAGAGGCGCCGAAGCTTATGCATCAGATGAAGAAATTAAAGAAGTAATTGAAGCAATTAAAAAGAATTTCTAGTTAAATAAAAGATAATTACCACGCCGTAATTATCTTTTTTCTTTTTATATTTAAATTTATTTGTTATAATTTATTTAGGTGATAGCGTGCAACAAAATAGAGAAAAAGAAATAATAAAAACAAGTTTTGTTGGAATTATTGGAAATATATTATTAGTTACATTTAAAGCTATAGTAGGCTTACTTGCTAATTCCATATCAATTATAATGGATGCAATCAATAATTTTACTGATGCATTGTCTAGTATAATTACAATAATAGGTACTAAATTATCAAACAAAAAGCCTAATAAAAAACATCCATATGGCTATGGAAGAATTGAATATATTACATCAACACTTATAGCTATGTTAATATTATTTGCTGGATTTATGGCAATATATGAATCAATTAATTCGATAATAGATTATTTTAAAAATGGCACAATGCCTCATTTTGAAATCTATTCAATAATTATAATATCAATAGCTATAATTATTAAATTATTAATTGGCCTATATTTTAGACATAAAGGAAATAAATTAAATAGTGAAGCACTAAAAGCTTCAGGCCTAGACGCTCTATTTGACTCTATTTTATCAGTTTCTACATTAGTAGGTATAATTATCGCTAAATACTTAAATATATACACAGAAGGCTATTTAGGCATTCTAATAGGCATATTTATTATAAGAAGTGGCTTTGAAGTATTAAAAGAATCATTATCAAGTATGATAGGAGATAGATTCGATAAAGAATATATTAGACAAATAAAAGAAGAGACAGAAAAAATAATTAATGATTATAAAATTATAATAAATTATGATCAGGATTTTAGCTTATCTTAATCAAAATTCATTTTTGTGAGGTGATTATATGACATACATGGGAATAGCTTTTAATATTTCAACTTTTTTAATATGCTTTTCATGTATCATTTATACATTAATTCAAAATAGAAATGATAAAATGCAAAAGAAATTATATTTATCTATGATTATTATAATTGCATTTAATGCAACAACAGAAATAATATCTCAGTTTGCATCAATGGATAATAATCACCCACAATATTTATATTACATATTATATATAACTAAATATTTATATTTTATAACTCATACTGCAGTACTTTTATTGCTTGGTTATTATGTATTATCTGTTACAGGTGGCTTATATAAATTTAATAAAACAAAAAATTTATTATTCTTAACGCCAATAATTATAATTGAAATTATATTATTAACTAATCCATTTCATCATTGGTGCTACCAATATAGTATTGAAACATTAGAATATTCAAGAAGCTGGGGTGTAACAGCACTATATATAGTTTCAGCATTTTATATTATATTTTTCAGTATTAATTTATTTAAATCATGGAAAGCAATGACTCAAAAAAGAAGATATTCATTTACATATTTTTTATTAATTGTTATTACTGGTTTATTAATTCAAGCAATAAATATAAATATAAGAGTAGAATTATTAGCTGAATCTCTAGCTTTCTTAGGATTATTACTTACAGTTGAAGATGAAGCAGACATGCTTACAGATTCAGGTATGTATAATAGAAAAGCTTTAAATATTGAATTTGATAATCTACTCACAAATGAAATAACATTTAATGTTATATGTATTAAAATCAATAATATTGATATTATTAAAAGATCAATGGGTACAACTAACTCTGAATTCATTAATATAGTATTATTTGAAGAATTAAAAAAATA
>CADBQV010000098.1 GCA_902796895.1 uncultured Erysipelotrichaceae bacterium
ACATTCATCATCATCGTCATCGTCATCATCAAGTAATGATTTATCAATTAAATTAATATCAAATCCTTCATATGCCTTAAGTAAGTCTTCATCAGATAAATCTTTAATAGGTGTAGTTACAACTATAGCCTTATCATTATGCTTTCTAATAACTTCTAGTGCTACTTTAACAGTATCTTCTTTTGATATATCAGTTCTTGATAAAATAACTGTTTGAGCATTTTCAATTTGGTCAACAAAGAATTCACCAAAATTCTTATCATAAATTTTAGCTTTTTTAGCATCTACCATACAAACAAGTGAATTAATTGAATCATCTAATCCTGCAGATTTTACTGCCTTAATAATATCTGATAATTTACCCACACCAGATGGTTCAATAATAATTCTATCAGGATTTATTTGTTTAATAACCTCTTTAAGTGATTTAGAAAAATCACCAACTAGACTACAACAAATACATCCTTGAGATAATTCTTTAATTTCAATTTTTGAATCCCCTAGTAAATCAGTATCTACAGATACATCACCATATTCATTTTCGATTAATACAACCTTTTCATCCTTTAATTTAGTTTCAAGTAATCTTTTAATGAATGTAGTTTTACCTGCACCTAAAAATCCAGAAATAATATCAATTTTTAACATAATTAAAACCCCTTTTCTTTATTTCAAATATTAAAGAGCTGTGGTTACACAGCTCTTGTTTTTTATTCTTCAGTTGAAGGCTTTTCTTCCTCTACAGCTACTTTTTTAACTGGTTGTTGAACTACTTTCTTTTCAACAATAGTCTTTTTAGCAGCTTGTTGAGGAGTTACTGCTGTCTTAGCTGATGGTTTTACAGCTGCTGGCTTTGCACCACCCATTTGACGTTTTTTTCTTTCTTCATAAAGTTGACGAATTCTTTTAATGTTTCTAATACATTCTGCGGCACGAGTACCATCGCCAATTGCTTTATAATATTGTAATGCTGCGGCATAATTCTTTCTTGCAAGTAATCTATCTGCAGCTTTTTGTAATTTTTCTTTAGCTCTTTCTTTAGAAGAATCAGAAGTATATTTTTCATATAATACTTTACAATATAAGTCATATCCTTCTTTTGTTCTTCTCTTAGATGAATCATAGCTCCAGCTTGATTCATATAGATAACCTAAATTATATAATGCATCTGGGTTCTTTAATGCGATTGCTTGTTTTAAATAACGTTCAGCAAATTCAAGGTTCTTAGTTTGAGTATATAAATAACCTAAGTTATTATAAATGATACCTTGACTATTTTCATCTTTAACACCAACAGATGATTGTGTATCCATAGGTAGGCAAATTGAATAATAGTTAATTGCTTTATCATTATCCATTAAGTTTGCGTAAGCATCGGCAATTTTTTCTTTAACCTCTAGGTCATTGTTTCTAAATAATTTAATTAAAATACCAAGTGACCATACATATGCTTCTTGATCAAAATATTGGAAAGCTAAATTTCTCATCTTTTTCTTGTTATACCAGTGAACCTTAACTTTGTTATAGCCACCAGCTACAATTTGACAAATATCGTTAGCTAAAGCTTCGATTGGATAGCCTTCACCAAGCTCTATTTCATTTAAAGGATAATTTGTTTGATATGGTGCTTTTGTTAAATAACAACAAATTATTTGACAATGATTATTTGCTTTCTTAATTTCTGCTAAATAATCACCATAATCAAAGTCATCAGAAATGTGTAATATAATTAAACCACATGATTCAACTAAATCCTTTATAATTTCTTGATCTGAATCTTCGCCCTTTTCAAATGTATGAACTTGGACATGCTTTGTCTCTTCTAATACCTCTGCTAGGTAATTGGCATTCTCTTCATCTTGTGACAAATATACAAGTGTTACATAGTTATTTCTCATATGAAACCTCCTAAAACCTACTAATCGATTGCTCTTATATGAGTTATTATAGCATAATCTATATGATTTTTACAATCATTTAAAATTAAAAAAATGAAGAATTATTTATTTTTTTTATTATTTTTTACAAATATATAAGAAAAAAGAAAAAATAGTGGCAAGCACTATTTAATCTAATTCTAATTCTTCTATTTTTTTAAGTGTCATTTTCTTTTGATATTTTTTATAAAAATAACCAATAATATAAGGAATAATTTCAAGTATTAACATAACAATAATTAATATTATTAAATATGCATATGTCTTACTAAATCCATCATATCCTTTTAATTCTCTATTAATATAATATCCTAGTGTATCTTTAATTGAACATATAAATTCTACTGATAAAGCAATCTTTAAGCCTAAGCCAATTGAATTTATAAGTGATGATTTAAATGATTCAAATACAAGTGGTATATATACTCTTATAATTATATAAAATGTTAAATTAGAATTTATTTTATATACATCTATATATGATTTATCAATTGCAGTTAGTGCTTGATATATTGCTTCATATATAATTGGAAATAATACACTAAATACTGAAAAGTATAATACTAATTGTTTATTTTCCATCATTAATAAATACCATATAACATTAATAATAATTATTATTGGTATTGATCTTAATATTGACATTAATGGTTTTAATATTAAATATAATTTATTAAATCTATATGCTATAGATGCAAAAATTATAGCAAATATAAATGCTATAATTAATGATATTAATACATTTAATAATGTCATTAATAGTGATATATATGTATTTGATGTAATAATTAATTCAATAAATGATTTAAATATTAAATCTATACCTGGTAAAAAATAACTATCATTTTTTATTATTGATGCTATAAAATAGATTAATATTAATATTAATAGTCCTATAGCATATAATGATATATTTTTTAATATTTTATTTTTCATTATTAATAATAAATTTCATCTGCAGGTACTTTAGCAAAATCACTTGTAAATAGTTCTACTAATTTATTAATTTCTGTTTTTACAGTTGATGCTTTTTTATATGATACTTTACAATTTGCAATTGAATTTGCAAGTGCTGTTTCAGGAGCTTGTAAGCCTAATGCAATTGCATCTTTAGCTACTTTAGTTGCATCAGTTTTATATAATTCATCAGTATTATCTATTTCAGTTAAGAATAAATCTAATAATTCTTTGTGATTTTTAATAGTATCAGGTGATACGAATACTGCAGCTTGTGGCATATCAAGATTAGTTATTTCTTTATATAGATCACTTATTGAATAAGATTTAACTTCTTTTGTTAATCTTGTTGCAGATAAGGCAGGTTCTGCAGTCATAACAATTTTAGTTGCATCCTTGTTTAATTCTTTGTTTGTCTCAGCACCATCTACTTTGTATTCAATACTTTTTGGTGTAATACCTTTTTGTTCTAATACATATAATGCTTGTCTTGCTGTAATTGAGTCTTCACCAAATAATGTGATGTCTGAATCATTAATATCATTAAGCTCAAATGTAGTTTTTTGTGATGCAAAATAAGTGTTACCCCAAGTTAATACTGAAGCTAGCTTATAAGTACTTTTGTTTGCGTTATATAATTTAACACCAGCATTAATTGGTGCGACAATTATATCGCTTTTTCCAGCTTGGAAAAATCCTGCAAGTGTGTTAGCTGCAACACCTACATTTTCTGTATCTACATTATCTTTATAATTACCTATAGCTTCTGCAATACCTACAATAGGGGCACCAGCTGGGCATACTACCTTTAATTTATAATCATCATTAATTTTTGTATTATTAGAATTGTCCTTATTGCATGATGCAATACCTAATACTAAAGCTAATCCTAATCCTAAAGTTATAATACTTTTTTTCATTCTATCAATTCCCTTCTTTTTACAACATTGTTATTATAATAATAATTAATAACTATTTCAGTAATATATCTTACAAATTTAATGTATTTATTAATATTATTATTTAATTATCATTAAATTTAGATTATAATCTTTGTGGTGATATAATGTTAATTTCAAAAACTAATGATAAATATAAGCTTTTAAAGGATTATATTAAAAAGACTCCTAAAGATTATACTATTACAGATGACTTACAGGTATTAAAAATAGCTTTAGATTTTAATTTAGAAATATCTTATTTATATTATTCATATGAAGCTATTTTTAAAGATGATACATTAAATTTATTAAATGAATTAAAAAATAAATCACATGAAGTATATGAATTATCAAATCAAAATAT
>CADBQV010000099.1 GCA_902796895.1 uncultured Erysipelotrichaceae bacterium
ATCTTTAATTGAATCTTTAATAATATTAACTAAACAAATATTTGTATTTATTGCTTCTTTACCACCCTTTAGGATACATGCATTTTTAGTTTTTAAGCAAAGAGTTGCAATATCTATTACTACATTAGGTCTTGCCTCAAAAATTGATGCGATAACTCCAAATGGTACTCTTATTTTTTTAATAATTAGGCCATTTGGTCTTTTAATTTCTTCAATTACTTCACCAATATAATCAGGTAATTTTATAATATCAGATATTGAATTAGCTAAATCAGTAATTCTTTCTTTAGTTAATCTAAGTCTATCAATTAATGATTTTTTAATAGTATTTATATTATTATTAATATCTAATTCATTAGCTTTTAAAATTAAATCCATATTATTTAAAATACCATCTTTAATATTTAATAATGCCTTATTTATATCTAAATTTGATACTTTAAGTAAATCCTTAGATGCATTTTTTGTCTTTATTAAGATATCTTCCATAATAACTCCTTTAAAAGTACTAAATTATTGGCATGAATTATAGTACCTTTTCCTTTATAGCCTAGTATTTCTTCTAATTTATTAGTGCTTCTTCCTTTAATTAAATTAATTTCACTAGATGAATAATTAGTAATACCTTTAGCTAAAATTTCACCATTTTTATTTTTAATATCAATAATAGAATTATTAATAAAATTACCAGATACACTAATTATACCTTTAGGTAATATAGATACTTTAGTATCATTTAATTTTTGGCTTAAGCCATCATCTACTACTACATATCCTTTAGAATTAGTTTTAAAAATCATCCAGTGCTCTCTTGATGATATTGAATTAATTCTTTTATGAAATAGTGTACCTATTTCATTTCCTTCAACTATATCTAATAATTTATCTATTTTATTTGAATTACAAATAATCATATTAGAATTCGCAAGTGTTACGATATTTGCAGCATTAATTTTAGTAGACATACCACCAGTACCGACATTTGATGTAGCACCTGATGCCATATTTACTATATCATCATTTATTTCATATACATCACTAATTAATTTTGCATCATTATATAATTTAGGGTTTTTATCATATAAGCCATCAATATCTGAAAATAATATTAATAAATCTGCTTGAACCATAGGTGATATTAATGCAGCTAGTGTATCATTATCTCCTACTTTAATTTCTTCAACAGCTAGTGTATCATTTTCATTTATTATAGGTATAATATTATGCATAAACATACTATCTAATGTTTGAGTTAAATAATTCATTCTTAATCTAACTTCAAAGTCATCATGATTTAATAATATTTGACCTATGTGTAAATTATATTTAGCAGCTTTTAAATTATATATTTCCATAAGTCTTGCTTGACCTACAGATGCACAAGCTTGCTTTAAAGATAATTCTTTCGGCTTTTTATTTAAATTTAGTTCATACATACCTGATGCTATAGCGCCTGATGAAACTAATGCGACATCAATTCCCTTATCCTTTAGCATTTTAATATTATGCATGATATTATCAATCATATTATCGTTAATACTTAAATTCTTATTAACAAGTGATGATGATCCAATTTTAATAACTATTCTTTTAATATCCTTAAAATCTCTCATAATATCTCCCTAAATTAAATAAATTATATAAATTATATAATATATTTTAATAAAATTAAAGTTTTATTTACCAATTAAATCCTTAAGCCTTTTTATCTTATTATAATAATTTCCATAGAAATATGAAAAGCCATTATTATTAGAAAAATCTAGGTCTTCTTTTGTATCTACATTTTTTAATATTATTTCAATATTATTCTTTTCGCATAATTCTTTTACATCTTTTGCGGCATCTTTTAATGTCTTAAAATCAAATATAAAATAATTTATATTTAATCTATATATATCAAGTAAATCTAAGCTACAAATTTGAAATCCTAATTCTTTTAAATATTTAGCCATTTTATTATTGGCATTATCTAATATTATATGTATCTTATCACATTTAGCTTTATAAAAATTAATAATATTATAATAATATTTTAATACCTGTGTATCTAGATATTTATAATCTAAATATATAAATAATCTAGGATATCTTTTTTGTTCCTGATAGATTATTTTTTGTTCCTTTAATGCTTGTTCTAACAAATACATTTCAAGCTTTTTCTCTAAATTTCTTCTTTTTGCTACTTCATTTATCTTATCAATATCTACAAGCATGCTATCTAAATTTAAATTAAGCATAAAGCCTAAAACACTATTTTTTGGATAGTTTACAACTTGAGTGTATGTAAGTGATAATTTATTTTTATCAATTGCTTCACTTATTTCAGTTATTAAATTCTTTTCCATAAATTTTTCTAAATATATATTTTTATCATAATGAATTATATGATGCTTTTTATCTAATATATTTTTAGCTTCATTCATTGAATCAAATGCAAAATCTATTATTTCATTTATGTTTTTTACACTAGATGATTTAGATAATCTATATACACCAGCATTAAATAATAAATTAACTCTTTTATTAATAGAATAAAAATATTTATTTATATTATTAAAATAAGTATTTAATTTTAAATCTATTAATCTTTTATCATTCATATTATTAAATAATATAGCGAATGTATCAGAATAAAAATGATATATTTCGATATTAAAATCATTTTCAGTCTCTTCTTTAAGTTTCTTAGATAATGTAGCTATTATTTGCTTATTAAAATTATAACCATATAAATCCTCATATAATTTAAAATCATTAATAGATATAATTGCTAAAGATAATTTTTTATTTATAAATTCTTTATTTAAATCCATTGTTAATTTTAATTCAGTATTTATCTTAGTTATAGGATTTGTATAAGCTAATTCCTTTAATTTTTCTTTTTCACTATATAATTTAGTTAAATCTTCTAATATAGATAATATATAGACTTCTCCATCAATTAAAATTGAATACATTTTTTCTTTAATATGTAATTTCTTATCTTTTGTATTATAATTATATTCAATTTCATATTCTTTTGAAAAATTCTTATATAATTCTTTTTTTATTTCTCTATATTTAATTAAATCATCATTATCTATATGCAAATAATATTCATTTAATTCGATATCTTCAAGTGTATCAAGCATTTTAGATGCATACATAGATAGATGAATATAATCAGACATTTCTTCTTTTATACCTAAAGACATTGAATCCTTTAAGAAGAATAATTTTTGATTAGATAAATTAAATTTAAAATTATTAATTGATTC
>CADBQV010000100.1 GCA_902796895.1 uncultured Erysipelotrichaceae bacterium
ATTACATGCAGGACAAGAAAATCCAGATCCTGCAACAGGAGCTAGAGCAGTTCCTATTTATTTAACATCATCTTATGTATTTAATAATTCAAAGCACGCAGCAGATAGATTTGGTCTTCGTGATGCAGGAAATATTTATGGAAGATTAACCAATCCAACTCAAGGTGTTTTTGAAGAAAGAATAGCAGCACTTGAAAATGGAGCAGCAGCACTTGCAGTTGCATCAGGTGCAGCAGCTATTACTTATACTATACAAGCATTAGCATTTTCAGGAGATCATATTGTTGCAGCAAACAACATATATGGTGGTTCAATTAATTTATTACAACATACATTACCTAATTATGGTATTACAACTACATTTGTTAAGCCAAATGTAAATGATATAGATAAAGCAATAAAAGAAAATACTAAAGCAGTGTTTATTGAAACATTAGGTAATCCAAATTCAGATGTTGTTGATATTGAATCAATTGCTAAGGTAGCACATAAGCATAACATTCCACTTGTTGTTGATTCAACATTTGCTACACCTTATTTAGTAAGACCACTTGAATATGGAGCAGATATTGTTGTGCATTCAGCAACTAAATTTATCACAGGCCATGGAACAGGACTTGGTGGTGTAATTGTTGAAGGTGGTAAATTTGATTGGGAAAAGAGTGGTAAGTTTAATCATTTAGTAGAACCAAATGTATCTTATCATGGTGTATCTTTTTATAAAGCATTGGGTCCTCAAGCATTTGTTACATATATTCGTGCAATATTACTTCGTGATACGGGAGCAGCTATTTCACCTGTAAATGCATTTGTTGCCCTACAAGGATTAGAGACTTTATCACTTCGTGTTGAACGTCATGTTGAAAATGCCTTAAAGGTAGTTAAATTCTTAGAGAATCATCCAAAGGTATTAAGAGTTAATCATCCATCTATTACTAAGGATAAAGAACAACAAGAATTATATAAAAAATATTATCCAAATGGTGGAGGATCAATCTTTACATTTGATATTAAAGGTGGAGAAAAAGAAGCACATAAATTTATTGATAATTTAAAAATATTCTCACTTTTAGCAAATGTTGCAGATGTTAAATCACTTGTAATTCATCCTGCTTCAACAACACATTCAGAAATGACAAAAGAAGAATTAGCTGAAGTTGGCATTTATGAAAGCACAATAAGATTATCAATTGGTACAGAGCATATCGATGATATCATTGAAGATCTAGAAAATGCATTTAATGCTATTTAATACATAAAGTTCTTTTACAAAAAATGAAAAAAGTGTTATAATATTCCTATCCTAGTATTAAAGTATGAATGAGGTGAATTATATGATTTCAACAAAAGGAAGATATGCATTAAGACTTATGGTTGATATTGCAATGTTTTCAAATGGAAATCCTATATCTTTAAAAGATGTATCAAATAGACAAGGAATATCAATAAAATATTTAGAACAAGTAGTATCACTTTTAACAAAAAGTAGATTATTAATTAGTGTTAGAGGTAATAACGGAGGATATTTACTAGCTAAAAGTCCTAAGGATTATACAGCTGGTGAAATATTAGAGGTAGCAGAAGGAACACTTGCCCCTGTTGCTTGTCTTCAATTTAACCCTATTAAATGTGTTAGAGCTGAAATGTGTTCTACAATCGATTTTTGGAAAGGGTATTACGAAAATATTTTAAATTATGTAAATGGTGTAACACTTGAAGATTTAGCAAATAAAGAAAAAGAAAAAATTGGTAATGATTATAGTATATAATGGAGGAAAGTAATATGTCTAAGATTTATAAGTCAGTTGTAGAATTAATTGGTAAAACACCACTTGTTGAATTAGTTAATTATAATAAAGAAAATAATCTTGAAGCAAAAATTATTGCTAAAATTGAAGGATTAAATCCTGCTGGATCTGTAAAAGACAGAGTTGCAAAATCAATTATTGAAGATTATGAGAAAAAGGGTATCTTAAAGGAAGGCTCAACAATCATTGAACCTACATCAGGAAATACAGGTATTGGTCTTGCCGCAATTGCTGCTGCAAAAGGCTATAAATTAATTATTACTCTTCCTGATACAATGTCTGTTGAAAGAAGAAATTTAATTAAAGCATATGGTGCTGAATTAGTTTTAACAGAAGGTGCTAAGGGTATGAAGGGTGCAATTGAAAAGGCACATGAATTAAATCAAGAAATTCCTAATTCAGTTATTGCAGGTCAATTTGTTAATCCTGCAAATCCTGAAGCACATAGATTAACTACAGGTCCTGAAATTTGGTCTGATACAGATGGAACAGTAGATATCTTTGTTGCAGGTGTTGGAACTGGTGGAACAATTACAGGTGTTGGTGAATACCTAAAGAGTAAAAATCCAAACATTAAAATTATCGCTGTAGAACCAGAAACATCACCAGTATTATCAAAAGGTATATCAGGACCACACAAGATTCAAGGTATTGGTGCTGGATTTGTACCTGATACACTAAATACTAAAATATATGATGAAATAATTACAGTACCAAATGAAAAAGCATTTGAAACTGGTGCTAAGGTTGTAAAGACTGATGGCGTATTTGTTGGTATTTCATCAGGTGCAGCATTATATGCAGCAACACTAGTAGCACAAAGAGAAGAAAATAAAGGAAAAAATATTGTAGTATTATTACCTGATAATGGTGATAGATACTTATCAACACCATTATTTGACTAAGTACATTTAAGGAGTTCATGAGGAACTCCTTTTTTGTTCTCTTGGTTAACTTCTATATAACATTTGGTATAATAAAGTTGTTGAACTTGTTGAAAAAATAATTGATTGCAAAACTAACGAAAAGTCATTTTGAAAGTAAATAAAATATATATTATTAATATATGTTATTGAAAAAAGTAAGAATAATTACATCTTCTAATATGTTTTTTTAAATTAAAAATCTATTACTTTAATTGTTGAATAATTATATCAAAAGATTTATAATATATTTATAAAAAATATCTCATTAGGAGGAAAAAAATGAGCAAAGAAGTTAAAAGAATGGCCATAGATGGTAATTATGCTGCTGCATATTCTGCCTATGCCTTTACTGAAGTAGCCGGAATTTATCCTATCACTCCGTCATCTCCAATGGCTGAGTATACTGATGAATGGGCTTCACAAGGAAAGAAAAATTTATTCAATATGCCTGTAAAGGTTGTTGAAATGGAATCTGAAGGTGGTGCTGCTGGTACTGTACACGGTTCTCTAGAAGCTGGTGCATTAACAACAACATATACTGCATCTCAAGGTTTATTATTAAAAATTCCTAACATGTATAAAATCGCTGGTGAATGCTTACCAGGTGTTATCCATGTTTCTGCTCGTGCATTAGCTGCACAATCTCTTGCAATCTTTGGTGATCATCAAGATGTTATGGCTTGCCGCCAAACTGGTTTTGCAATGTTATGTTCAAACTCAGTTCAAGAAGTAATGGACTTAGCTGGTGTTGCACACTTATCTGCAATTAAATCAAGCATTCCATTCTTACATTTCTTCGATGGTTTCAGAACTTCACACGAAGTTAATACTGTTGAACCAATCGATTACAAGGTATTCAATAGATTATTAGATAAGAATGCTGTTGCTGAATTTAGAGCAAATGCTTTAAATCCTGCACATCCTAAGACACGTGGTACTGCACAAAACGATGACGTTTATATGCAAACTCGTGAATTACAAGCTCAAAAATACACTGGTGTATATCCAGTAGTTGAGAAATATATGAAGGCAATTTCTAAAGCAACTGGTAGAAATTATCAACCATATCAATATTATGGTTCTCCAGCAGCAACTAGAGTAATCATTGCTATGGGTTCAGTTAACCAATGTGCTGAAGAAGTTGTTGATTATTTAAGAAAGAAAGGCGAAAGA
>CADBQV010000101.1 GCA_902796895.1 uncultured Erysipelotrichaceae bacterium
TAAAAAAATATGTATCAAAATATAATATATATCAAACATCACCTGAAACATTTGTTTTATTAAATACATCTTATAGTAATGAAGAAGCAAATGAATTAATAAAAAATATCGGTAAAAGATTTGAAATAGCATTTAATTATAATGATACTAATTTCTTCTTAGATACAACATTAATGCTTGCAAACATTCCAAATGATATTGATAATACAAATAAAATATTTGATATGATTGATAGCATCCTTCCTCAAGATCATAAAAAATACCTAATTGGAAAAGATGATTTAAGCTATCTATTAAGAAGAAAAGCAGTTGAAGGTGCAATCCAACGATGCCTAGATGAAAACAGATTTGAAGTAGTATACCAACCTACATTTGACATAAATGAAAATATAATAGGTGCCGAAGCCTTAGTAAGAATTCATGATAGAGAAATTAAAAACCTATATCCTGATGAATTTATACCTATTGCTGAACAAATGGGTTTAATAGATAAAATTGATAATTTTGTATTAAATAAAGCATGTAAATTAATGTCTTCAGGACTACCACAAAAATATGGTGTTAAAAGCATTAATGTAAATTTATCAGTACTTCACTGTACTAAAACAAATTTCATAGAAAAAACTAAAGAATTCTTTATAAATAATAATTATAATAAAGAATATATTAATTTTGAAATAACAGAATCAATAGATTCTAATATTTATGATGTAATGAATTTTGTAATAAATAGCTTACATGAAAATGAATTTAAAATCTATATGGATGATTTTGGAACAGGATATTCTAATGTTCATTCATTATTCAAAATGGATTTTAATGTAATTAAAATAGATAAATCAATCCTATGGGGAGCATTTGAAAGTGACTTAGGAATGATTATACTTGAAAATAATATTAGAATGCTAAAACAAATGAATTTAAAAATATTAGTTGAAGGTGTAGAAACTAAAGAACAATTTGACCTATTAACTAAATTTAAAGTTGATTATTTACAAGGATATTATTTTTCAAAAGCATTAAAAGAAGAAGATTTTATTACATTTATAGAAAATAGAAAAAGATAATTTGAAATTATTAAAAATTGAATATTAAATTATTGAATTATTTATAATTTAGTATTATAATTTTAACGTCATATTAAGGGGAGCCTTTAAGGCTGAGAGGATAAAGATCGACCCTTGACCTGATCTAGGTAATGCTAGCGAAGGGATAATGTGAAATATTTTCGAATTATCTTTTTTAAAAGCATGCCCAGTGGGCATTTTTTTGTTTTATAATGGGAGGATATATGAAGGAAAACAAACTAAAAATCCTAGTAGAGGTAGCAATATTTGCTGCTATCGCTGTAGCACTTGATTTCATTCAAAGTGCATTCTTTAAAGGAATATGGGCTAATGGTGGTTCCCTTGGAATTGCTATGGTACCAATATTCGTAATAAGCTATAGAAGAGGCTTAGTTCCAGGCTTACTTTGTGGCTTAATAGTTTCAATTGTTCAAATGCTTGGGGGAATATATTCAGTACAAGGAGCAACATTTGATAATGAATTTATGAAGGTAGCAGGACCATTCATTCAAATTATGCTAGATTATATCTTAGCATATACAGTTGTTGGCTTTGCTGGAGCTTTTTCAAAATTATATGCAAATGGAAAAAGCTTAAAAGTAAAAATCATTTGGGTATTTGTAGGTTCATTTGTTGGTGGTATGCTTAAATTCTTATGCCACTATTTTGCAGGTTATTTCTGGTTAAATATGTATAATCCCACATTCTGGGGCGTTGATGATACTACAATGTTGTTTTCATTAGTTTATAATGGCTCATATGGTATTCCTAATGCCATTATTTGTTCAGCTATCATGGTAATTATTGCAAGATTCTATCCTAATTTATTAAATCCTAAAAAAGAATATATTAATGAATTAGATGAAGATAATAACGTGGAGGATACAGCAAATGAACAAAAATAGACTTATAAGACATATTTTATTTATAGCTTTTGCTGCATCACTTTTAATTACTTATGTAATACTTTATTTAGTATCTAAAAATGATAGTGGTGTTTATAACTGGACACTTTCAAATAATAAAGAATTTTATGAAAGAGACATTAAATTTAATAAAGATTATTTAATAGGAGCTTTATTATCATTAATTTTATTATTTTATTCAATATATGATTATATTCAAGATAAAAATAATAAGTCAAATAAACAAGGATTTATGTTAATAATTACAATTATGCCTCTTTTAATGTCTTTATATTCATTATCAGTATTCTTTAAAGAATTAGTACAATCAGCAATTGATAATTATGATTTTAGCTATAAAGGAAATCAAATGTATTTATATTTAGGTATAGCTGCAATGGTATTATTCTTTGCAGGATTATTCTATGTATTAGAAAATAGAAAAAAGAATAATTAAAAAGAAAATAAACGATTTGAAATTGAATCAAATCGTTTATTTTTTTATTCGTTTTTATATTTAATTGTTGGCTTTTTAAAATCATATGGAGTCATTTGATATACATAATAATTTAACCAATTATAATATATTAAATTAGCAGTAGATCTCCATAATACATCTACATCCTTTGTTTCTTCATTAAAATAATTACATGGATAAGGTACATCATCTCTTTTACCTAAATCTCTTAAATATTCACCTTTTAGTGTATATTTATCATATTCAATATGACCTAATATAAATAATTGCTTATTATCAGGAGATTTTAAAATTGTTGTATGCTTATTTCCATTTTCATTGAAATGAACTAAAGGTATTAATTTATCACTGATTTTTTCAAAATCAGATTCTTTATTATATGTATGACGTGATTGAGGAATATAAAATACATCATCTATACCATTTAATAAAGGCTCAAATTCTACTGATTTTTTATGCTTATAAACACCAAATAGCTTTTTATCTAGTGGATATTTATTAATGCCATAAAAATGATATAAGGCTGCTTGAGCTCCCCAGCAAATAAACATCGAAGTTGTTACATGTGTTTTTGAATATTCAAAGATTTCTTTTAATTCAGACCAATAATCAACCTCATCAAATTCTAATTGCTCAACAGGAGCGCCTGTTACAATTAAGGCATCGAAATTTTTATCTTTTATATTATCAAATGTAGTATAGAATTTATCTAAATGTGATTTAGATGTATTTTTTACTTCATGTGTTTTTGGAACAATAAATGTAACATTTATTTGTAAAGAAGAATTAGCAAGTAATCTTGCAAGCTGTGTTTCAGTTTCAATTTTAGTAGGCATTAAATTTAAAATTAAAATATCGATAGGACGAATATCTTGAGTATTCGCTCTATTTGTTGACATAACAAAGATATTTTCATTTTTTAATGTCTCATATGCAGGAATATCCTTAGGAATTATAATTGGCATATTATACTCTTTCTAAAGCTTGTTTAATATCATTAATTAAATCTTCTTTATTTTCAAGTCCACATGAAACTCTAATTAAGCCTGCTGGAATACCAGCATCCTCTAATTGCTTATCTGTAAGTTGTCTATGAGTAGAAGTTGCAGGATTTAAGCAGCAAGATCTAGCATCAGCAACGTGTGTTTCAATAGCTATTAATTTTAATTCCTTCATGAATTTTTCAGCTGCTGGTCTACCACCCTTTATACAGAATGATACAACACCACAACCACCATTAGGTAAATATTTTTTAGCAATTTCATAATATTTATCAGTCTTTAAACCAGGATAAGTAACTGATTCAACCTTTGGATGATTATATAAGAATTCAGCAACTGCTTGACCATTTTCAACATGACGTGGCATTCTTACATGAAGTGATTCTAATCCTAAATTTAGAATAAATGCGTTTTGAGGAGATTGAATAGAACCAAAATCACGCATTAACTGTGCAGTACATTTAGTAATAAATGCGCCTTCCTTACCAAATTTAGTAGCATATGTAATTCCATGATATGATTCATCAGGTGTACATAAGCCTGGGAATTTATCTTTATGTGCCATCCAATCAAATTTACCAGAATCAACGATACATCCACCTACTGCAGCACCATGACCATCCATATATTTAGTAGTAGAATGAGTTACGATATCTGCACCCCATTCAATTGGACGACAATTAATTGGAGTTGGGAATGTATTATCAACAATTAAAGGTACACCGTGTGCATGTGCTGCTTTAGCAAATTTTTCAATATCCAAAACTGTAAGTGCTGGGTTTGCGATAGTCTCACCAAATACAGCTTTAGTATTTTCCTTAAATGCTTTATTTAATTCCTCAACAGTGCAATCAGGAGAAACAAATGTTGTTTCAATACCCATTTTTGCCATTGTAACAGCAATTAAATTAAATGTTCCACCATAAATTGAAGAAGAACATA
>CADBQV010000102.1 GCA_902796895.1 uncultured Erysipelotrichaceae bacterium
AAAATAAAAGACCCTGCCAAAATTGACAAGGTCATTCATACTTATGTTTTATGTCATTTTCTTGCGAGTGATTGTGTCACTTCACAATAACATAATTAGTCTTTAACGAATGGTAATAAAGCCATATGTCTAGCTCTCTTAATAGCGATAGCTAGCTTTCTTTGATATTTAGCAGATGTACCAGTAGCTCTTCTAGGTAAAATTTTACCTCTATCAGAAATGAACTTCTTTAATAAATCTACATCTTTAAAATCAATGTGCTCTATATTATTTGCTGTAAAATAACAAACTTTTTTTCTACCACGACGTTGTTGGTTTCCTCTATTATTTTGCATGATTAATTCTCCTTTCTAAAATGGTAATTCTTCATCATCAACATTTACATCAAAGCTTTTTTGATTGCTTGTGTCATTTTGTTGTTGTGACATTCCATATTGAGGATTGTTATATCCTTGATATGGGTTTTGTTGAGGTTGTTGGAAATTTTGTTGTCCTTGATAACCTTGATTCATTTGTCCTTGAGTCGCTTGGTCTCTAGGTGATAGATTTTCTACACTTTCAACTACAACTTCAGTTACATAATGAGTTTGATTATCTTGTCCTTGATAGCTTCTAACTTGGATTCTTCCTGTTATAGCTAACATATTTCCTTTTTTAACATAGCGAGACATAAAGTCTGCTTGTTGTCCCCAGGCAACACAAGATACGAAATCTGCTTGTCTGTTTCCGCTTGCATCTCTTACTTGTCTATCTACTGCAATAGTAAATAATAAATTAGCAAGACCATTTTGAGTGTAGCGGATTTCAGGGTCCTTAGTGATTCTTCCTGTTAATAAAACCTTATTCACGAATCAGCACCTCCAAATTATTCTCCGTCTTTAACAACGATATGACGAATAATCTTTTCGCTATAACCAGCGATACGGTTGAATTCGTTAACAGCTTCAACACCAGCTTCAACTAACATCCACACATAATAACCTTTCTTATTACCTGCGATCTCGTAAGCTAATTCTCTAAAGCCCCATTCTTTAACCTCTAAAACTTTTGCACCATTAGAAGTGAATAAGTTGTTAGCAGCTTCAACTTCTGCCTTGATTGCTTCAGCATCAAGATTAGAACGTAGAATGTACATTACTTCATATTTTTTCATAAAATTAACCTCCTTTTGGACTTTTGGCCTAATATAGTTTAATTAGGCAAGGGCATTATTCAATAATGCTTTATAATTTTATCATAATATAGTGTCTTATGCAAGTCATTTTTTTGATTTAAATTATCCGATATATTCATGATCAAAATTAATGATTATTACATATTCTGTATCTGTTTCATCAAATAAATATTTTTTAATAATTTTTTGTAATTCATCCTCACTATATTTAAAATCAAAAGGTATAACAATATCAAATATTACTGTAGGAATAGCTTTTTTTACTAATCTTAAATCATGATATTTAATATTTGAATCTACTTTCTTTAAGCAATCACTAACTAATGATTTTATACCATCTAATTCTTTATCACCTATAATTACAGGATCCATATGAATAGTAAGTGAAACATTATATTTTTCTTTTACTAATTGTTCTATCTCATCTATCTTATCATGAATTTCAATTACATTATTTCTTGAATCTACTTCTACATGTATTGTCATAAAGCATTTAGTCGGACCATACATGTGACACATTATATCATGAGTACCAAGTACTACATCAAATGATTTAATATATTCATTTATTTGTTCAACAAAGCTTGTTGATACAGGACAGCCAATAAGTGGGTTTATTTCATCTTTTACAAGCTTTATACCAGATACTATTATAAATAATGATACTAATACACCTAAAATACCATCAATAGAAAATTTAAGTGAAATATTATTATAAGATAATATTAATATTAAAACTGTACCTAAAAGTACTATAGATGTTGATATACAATCATTTAATGAATCTACTGAATTTGCCTTTAGGGCAATAGAATCAATTATTTTTGCTATCTTTTTATAGCATAAATATTGACATACCTTTAAAAATATCGCAAATACTAATATTCCAATAGATATATATGTATATAAATAATTGATATCACTTTCTGTAAAATTAATTATTTTATATATTGATGATACGCCAAGTATTCCACCAATTAATAAAATTATTAAAGATACTATAAGTCCTGTTATATATTCTATTCTTTCATGACCATATGGATGTTCTTTATCTGCAGGTCTTCCTGCCATATGAAATCCAATTAATGTAGCAAGTGATGTTGCCATATCAGATAAGTTATTAATTGAATCAGCAATTATAGAAATACTAAATGATAATATACCTGCAATTAGTTTTATTATGAATAATAATAAATTAGATATAATACCTATAATAGCTGCAAGCTTTCCATGGGCATTTCTTACTTTATCATTTTTAACATTATTATAATCTTTAATAAATAGCCTTCTTAATAAATCTACCATATTATCTCCCTAGATTCTAAATAAATCTTTAGCATTTTTAGTAGTTATTTCATCTACTGTTTTTTTATCTATTTCCTTTATCTCTGCTATTTTTTCACATACATATTTTACATATGATGATTCATTTCTTTTTCCTCTAAAAGGCTCTGGTGCTAAAAAAGGACAATCTGTTTCGATTAATAGCTTTTCTAAAGGTATTTCTTTAGCTATTAATTTAGCTTCTTTAGCATTTTTAAATGTAACGGGTCCTCCTAAAGAAATATAGAAGCCTAGCTTTATAAATTCTTTAGCCATTTCATATGAACCACTATAGCAGTGCATTACACCACGTAAGTTCTTATATTCCTTTAATATATCATATGTATCCTTTGTAGCATCTCTCATATGAATTATTATAGGTAAGTCAAGCTTAATAGCAAGCTCGCATTGTAATTTTAATAATTCTTTTTGTTCATTAATATATGTCTTATCCCAATGATAATCTAAGCCACATTCACCTATGGCATATATTTTATTATTCTTTATAAATTCTTCTAATTCTATAAATTTATCTTTATATTCTAAGTCACATTCTTCAGGATGTACTCCTGCAGTAGGATAAAATATATCATATTTTTTTGCATATTCTTGTGCTTTTAAATTAGTTTCTTTTGAAAAGCCTACAAGAATTATTTTATTAACATTATTATCCTTACATCTTTGAATGCATTCGTCTATATCATCTTTAAATTCATCTTCAAATAGATGTGAATGTGTATCTATCATATCTAATCACCTTAGCTTAATATTATATAACAAATTAAAATCGGTCACAAGGACCGATTATTAATTAATTGCATCTACTATTGATTTACAGAAATCATAAATGTAATTTGCGGCATTAATACCATACTCTTCAACTTTTTTAACAATTGCAGAGCCTACAATTACACCATCTGAAATTGATGCCATTTTTTTAGCTTGTTCTGGATTTGAAATACCAAAGCCTATGGCTACTTTAGTATTTGTATGGCGTCTAATTTCATTTACCATTTTTTCTAAATCTACATTGAATTCATTTCTCATACCTGTTACTCCCATAGATGATACAAGATAAATGAATCCATTAGATTTTTTAGCTATTTTTTCAATTCTATCATCACTTGTTGGTGCGATTAATGATATAACTTCTTGATCATATTTTTTAGCTACTATAGCTACTTCATCTTTCTCTTCAATAGGCAAATCTGGAATAATTATACCTAGCATATTTAATTCTTTAGCTTTTTTAAAGAATCTATCATATCCATATGAAAATACAGGATTTAAATATGTCATAAATACCATTGGAAAATCTGGATGCTTAATTCTTACATTTTTAAGCATTGAAAAGATTTTATCAGTTGTAGTGCCTGATGCAAGAGCTCTTATATCAGCTTTAGTTATTACACTACCTTCAGCAATAGGATCAGAAAATGGAATACCTATTTCTATTAGAGATGTTCCGGCTTCAATCATTTTATCTATAAATAATTCTGTTGCTTCTATATTTGGATCACCTGCAGTAATAAAAGCTATGAATGCTTTTTTATTAAATACATCTTTAAAACTATTCATCTATATTTACCCCCAAATATCTAGCGATTGATGCACAATCCTTATCTCCTCTACCTGATAAGTTAACAACTATAACCTTATCCTTCATTTTAGGTGCAACCTTTATTGCATAAGCTAGAGCATGTGATGATTCAATTGCTGGAATAATACCTTCAGTTTTTGATAAAAGTAAGAATGCATCTACGGCTTCTTTATCTGTAATTGGTACATATTTAGCACGTCCAATTGAATTTAAGTATGCATGTTCAGGACCAATACCAGGATAATCTAAGCCTGCTGATATTGAATATACCTCATCAATTTGTCCATATTCATTTTGACAAAATAATGATTTCATACCATGGAATACTCCAACCTTACCTGTAGTTATTGTTGCTGCTGTTTTACCACTATCAATACCAAGTCCTGCTGCTTCACATCCTACTAATTCTACTTCCTTATCATCAATAAAATTGTAAAATGCACCCATTGCATTAGATCCACCACCAACACAAGCGATAACCATATCTGGTAATTTACCTTCATATTCTAATATTTGTTCTTTTATTTCTTTAGATATTACTGATTGGAAATCACGAACAATTGTAGGGAATGGATGAGGTCCCATTACTGAACCTAGTAAATATAATGTGTCATCACATCTATTACTCCATTCCTTCATACATTCGTTTACCGCATCTTTTAATACTCTACTTCCGCTTTTTACACTATGAACCTTAGCACCAAGTAATTCCATTCTAAATACATTTAATGCTTGACGTTTAGTATCTTCCTCACCCATGAATATTTCACATTCCATACCCATTAAGGCACATACTGTAGCTGTAGCAACACCATGCTGTCCGGCACCAGTTTCAGCTATTATTCTTTTTTTACCCATCTTTTTAGCAAGTAAGATTTGTCCTAAGGTATTATTTATTTTATGACTTCCGGTATGATTTAGGTCTTCTCTTTTTAAATATATTTTAGCGCCACCTAATTTTTCTGATAAGTTTTTAGCATAATATAATAATGATGGTCTATTAGCATAATTTTTATATAAATCATCTAATTCACGATTAAATTCTTCATCATCCTTATATTTAATATATGCTTTTTCAAGCTCAAGTGTCGCATTCATTAAAGTTTCAGGAACATATTGTCCACCAAACTCACCAAATTTAGATTCCATTTTTACACCTTCTTATTACTTCTTTTATTTTCTCATAATCCTTAAAACCATTACTCTCTACTCCACTTGATATATCGATGCAATAAGGTTTTTCTTTTATTGCCTCATTTATATTAGATATATCAATTCCACCAGCTAAGAAAAATGGTTTTTCTTTATTTAAGTTATCATAGCTTATTTTCATTCCTAAGCCTGGTTCTATATTGTCATATAATACATAATTAGCATATTTACTTATTCTATATGCCTTTATAATTTCTAAATTAGTAAATGATTTAATTTCTTTAATATAATTATCATCTTCATTTCCATGAAGCTGTATTAAATCAATTATTCCTTCATCTACAATTTGTTTAATATAATTAATATCATTATTTAAAAATACACCAACTGCTTTTATATTTTTATCTAATTTCTTTTTTAATTCTTTGGCTTTATCAATAGTTATAGTTCTTCTTTTATTTAATGCGAATACAAAGCCAATATAATCAGGCTTTAATTCATTTACATAATCAATATCTATAGGTCTTGTTAAACCACATATCTTTATTAACATTCAATAAATTCCTTTAATGTTTTATTTATATTATTAGATTTCATTAATGCTTCACCTATTAAAATACCATTCATTTTGGCATCTTTAGCTTTTTTAACATCACTAACATCTTTTACGCCACTTTCAGATATTAATATAATATCTTTGTATTTTTCTCTTATATTAATTGCTAGATTATTATCAATTGTAAAATCATCTAAATTTCTATTATTTACACCAATAACCTTAGCACCAGCTTTAATTGCCATATCTACTTCTTCTTCACTATGGCATTCAACTAAGCATGATAGATATAAGCTATGGGCTAATTCGATATATTTTTTTAAAGTATTAAAATCTAATATTTTACATATTAATAATATTAAATCAGCTTTAATATATTTAGCTTCATATATTTGATATTCACTAAAGATAAAATCTTTTCTTAAAACAGGTATTTTAACGTTATTTTTTATATCCTCTAAATGCTTATCACTGCCTAAAAAATAATTAGGTTCTGTTAAGCATGATATAGCATTAGCGCCTGATAGTTCATATTCCTTTGCTATATCTAGATAATTATAGTTTTCTTTAATTATTCCTTTAGATGGTGATTTATGCTTACATTCGCAAATGAATATAAATTTATTTTGCTTAAATAAATCATAAAATACATAATTTTTATTATCTATTTTAATTAATTCTTTAAGCTTTGATATTGGTAATTCTTTTTCTTTTTTAATATAATCTAGTTTTCTTTTAGAAACTATTTCATCTAATATCATTTGTAACCTCAACTAATTGATTTAGCTTTTCTAAAGCCTTACCACTATCAATTACATCTTTTGCTATTTCTATTGATTCAGCTATAGATTTATTTGTATATACATGAATTGCACAAGCACTATTTAGAATAACAACATCTCTTTTTGGTCCTTTTTTACCATTAAATATATCAAGTGCTATTTGCTTGTTTTCTTCAATTGTACCACCTACAATATCTTCATGCTTTGCAAGCTTAAAGCCATAATCTTCTGGATTTAAGTCATATTCTATGATTTCTCCATCCTTTAATTCAGCAACATGTGTTTTATCTGCAATAGATATTTCATCTACTCCATCTAAGCCATATACTACCATAGCACCTTTTAAATTCTTTCTTTTTAATACTTCACATACAGGTCTTACTAATTCTTTTTTATAAACACCTAAAACCATATATTTAGCATTCATTGGGTTAATTAGTGGTCCCATAATATTATAAATAGTTTTAATACCTAATGTCTTTCTAATAGGTCCTACAAAACGCATTGCCTTATGATATACAGGGGCGAATAAAAATACAATTCCTGCCTTATTTAATACTTCTTTAGCATGCTTTGATGCGAAATCAAATTTAACTCCTAATGATTCAAATAAATCACCACTACCACACTTTGAAGATACACTTCTATTTCCATGCTTTGCAACCTTTATTCCACTTGCTGCAATAACAATTGATGATACTGATGAAATGTTAAATGAAAATGATCTATCTCCACCTGTACCAACTATATCTAGGATATCATCATCAACATCTATAATTTCTGCAACCTCAAGCATTGCTTTAACTGCACCAATTACTTCAGTTGGTGTTTCACCTTTTATTGATAGTGCTGTAAGGAATGCACCAGTCATAGCTGGATCTACTTCATTTTTCATTATTTTTAGGATTGCATCAAACATTTCTTGTTCTGATAAATCCTTACCTTCTGTTAATTTAACTAATAATTCTTGCATATTACTCTTCCTCTATTTCAAAAAATTTTTTAATATTTCCATACCATAATTTGTAAGTATACTTTCAGGATGGAACTGTAGTCCATATATTGGATATAATTTATGTTCTACTGCCATTATTTCTTTATCGCTATTATATGCTGTTATATTTAATTCATCTGAATTACCAGATCCAATTAATGAATGATATCTTGCAACCTTTATATTTGATGATATACCATCAAATAATTTAGATTTAGTATCAACACTAACTATATCTGATTTACCATGACATATTTTTTTAGCATTTATAATATCAAGTCCAAAAACCTCACATATTGCTTGATGTCCAAGACATACACCAAGGATTGGTATATTATGGATATTTCTTAC